>JAWCKV010000001.1:0-50075 GCA_038851565.1 Hadarchaeales archaeon (SeqCode)
TCCAGCTCTCGAAATGCGAGAAAAGTTGGAATGTAGGGGAAGCGCATCTTCACCTTGGTGGTTATGACATCAAGAACCTTCAGGCTCGCATAATCCAGAACCACGCACGCAGCCCAGGCCTCGTCCCCAGCTGGTTCGGAAACATCACACCCCGCTATCCTCTCCAGTTTACCGAACCCGTCCCTCCTTATTACCCTCTGTGCCACCATGGTCTGGATCTTCGCCAGCTCGTCCAAATTTATGCCCCTGGGAAAGAGAAGCCTCACGCGATCTCCTGAAAAATATTAATCCAAGAAGCTAGATAATTATATGCGGGCAGCATGCGGGCCAAGGGACCTAAGTGCAGGATCTGCGGCAAGGGCATTCAGGTCATGAGCTACGATTCCGCCTACATCAAGGTGGTGAAACCCGGAGAAGCTAGGGCCAGCTTCGTTTGCTGGGAATGCGCCGAAAAGCTGCTCGGGGGCAAACTTGCCGAAATGGCCGGCCCATAGTCTGCCTCGATCTGTGGGACTATGACGAAACGTAGAAAGAGGCCCAGCGGCACCAGAGCCGCTAGCGCGGAGAACCACATCTACAGGTCACTCCTCTCCATCATCAGAGCGAACGAGGGATATGGAGAGATCAAGGCACTCATTTCAAAAAAGACGTGACCTCCTTTAAGAACCGCCGAACAGCATGTTATGGGGATACTGGCCTTATGGAGGTGGGACTGACGGGCGCAACTCCTGAGGATCACGCCCTGGCATCACTTGCCATAAAGCGCAGGGGCAAATTCGTTGACCTCGCGCACATCCAGGAGAAGGTATCGCGCGACGCGGGGCGCAGCCTATCCGAGGACGAAACGAGGGAGATTCTGGAGTCCCTCGTGAAAAAGGGGCTTGTGGAGGAGAAGGACGGGCTGTACGCCATAAGCGAGAAGGGAAGGGAGCACTTCGAGCGGAGACGGCTGGAGGTAGGGAAATATCTGAACCAGGACTATCTCAAGGTCTACCGGGCGAAGCGTTACTACCCTCACGTGAAGGACGTCATCCTGGAGTTCTGCAGGGACCGCTGGGTCTCCGTCTTCAGGCTCTTCACTGGCAGGGCCTGGCTTCAGCGAAAGTTGGGTCCAAAGTACATCACTGTGACCTCATGGAAGGACATCGAAAGGTGGCTCGACATACACGGCATAGATTTCATCCCGTACATCCACAGGATAAACGGAGACAGGCCTGACTGGCTCGTCGTGGATTTCGACGCCGGCAGGGATGTGAATGCGGAGACCGTAAAAAAGGTGGTGAAGGAGGCGTGGGATGTTCTATCGGGATACGGGATAGAGCCGGCGCTGAAGTTCTCCGGGTCAAGGGGATTCCAGATATGGTGTCAGTTCAAGCGGCATGAGCTGCCCGACGATTATGTGCCAAAGGTCCTCAAGACGGAAAAGAGGGATAGGAACCTTTTCACATTTTACTCCGACGTGGTTAGGTTTGTTGAGCACGAGGTCTCGCTGAAGCTCCCCGGGGTGACGACCTCCCAGACGGCAGGGAAGGATGAAAGGAGGAACAAGGTGCTCCTCGATGCCTCCATCATAAAGCCGATGGGCGACGTGAGGGCGCCCTACTCCATGCATCACAGGACTGGACTGATCTCCATGCCCCTGTCCATAAACGAGCTGAAGAACTTTCAACCGGAGATGGCCGACCCCGATGAGGCGGTGGAGAGATACGAGAAAAACGGGAATGAATTCGTGCTAAGGGCCTGCAACGGCGGGGATCTATTCCGAGACGTCGTCAAGTGGTGCCGGGAGAGATAGCGATTTTTCCCCTTATATCTGGCCCCGACACAACGCCTGAAGGGGCCCATGGAAAGAAGCGTGCTGATTCTCTGCATGGGATGCTCCATCGTCGGGGTGATTATGATGTATGCGGCCTCGCTCTCAATGAGCACGCCTCGGCTTGCCATATCTCAGCTGAACGAGGAAATGGTGGGATCTACCGTTGAGGTTTCTGGAACCGTGATGGATCTGTACGAGCACCGGGATGGCCACCTGTTCGTCAAGCTTCAGGATGAGTCATGCGGGGCTCTCACCGTGCCGCTTTTCTCTGACATGCGCTCTGGGGTTGGCAGGATCGAGGCCCTTGACAGGCTTGTCGTGAGGGGGGAGGTATCCGTCTACAAGGGAGAGCTTGAGGTGATACCATCCTCCCCGGGCGACGTCACAGTCCTCCGCGTTCCGCCCATGCCCCTTACCGAGCTCAATGAGAACCGCTACGGGACGCTCGTCAAGGTAGAGGGAAGGATAACCAACATCAGCTACCTCTCGGGCGGGCAGGCCATATTTACCATCTCCGGAGGCGGACCAAGCGCCAAGGTCTTCCTTCCAAAAAACGTTGCGAGCGGGGCGCCCTGGCTCGCCGAGGACATGGTCGTAAGGGTTGGTGGGTGGTACCAGCTGTACAACGGGGAGCCCGAGATAAAGGTTCCTATCTGTGCCTTCCTGTCTCCGGCGGATGACAATGCTTGAGCTCATCCCATTCGTGCTCGGCGGGATATCTCTGGGCATTGTGACGGGCCTCATCCCGGGACTGCACGTGAACAACCTCGCACCGATGCTTGCGGGACTGGCGGCCGGCGCATCCGCACTATCCCTTGAGCTGGCGGTTGCCATTGTAGCCATGTCCATCACCAACGTGTTCATAAGCTACATACCGTCCACCTTTCTAGGAGCGCCTGAGGAGGGCACGGAGCTCTCGGTTCTGCCCGGCCACAGATTTCTGCTTGAGGGGAGGGGGTACAGAGCGGTTCAGCTAACGGCCCTGGGGTGTGCCGGAGGGCTCCTCGCCAGCGCTTTTCTCCTCCTGCCGTTCCTGTCAGTTGTGGGATGGGCCTACGGGCTCATGAGGCCCCACATGCACCTGGTGCTCCTGGCGGTGATAGGCGTGACAGTGGCGATGGAGAGATCGCCCAGGAGGATTGCATGGAGCTGCGGAATATTCCTGCTCTCAGGGATGCTCGGCATTTTAACCCTGGACACGGGGCTCATGAGGGGGGATCTGGGGCTGATGCCCCTGCTCTCGGGCCTCTTCGGCCTGAGCGTGATAGCCCCGGGCATCATTAAGGGCTACACCATTCCCGAGCAGCTGATCGAAGATCATGGTATGGGGCTGGGTCCAGCGGCCAAACCAGTTCTTGTCGGCACGGCCGCCGGGGCGTTCACGGGGATAATTCCGGGCATAGGTCCATCGCAGGGGACCATGCTGGCACAGCTTGTCACGGGATCCGGGGGAAATGATGATTTTCTCATATCCGTCAGCAGCGTCAACACATCTAAGGCACTCTTTTCCTTCGTTGCCCTCTACGCCATAGGGAGGGCCAGAAGCGGTGCTGCGGTTGCCGTGGAAAAGCTCGTTTCCGTTGGATTCCCAGAGCTACTTCTCTTCGTGGGGGTATCAATGCTGGCGGGGGGAATATCCGGACTCCTTCACCTGAAGCTCGGCAGGTTCATGGCAAAGGGCATTAAAAACATCCCATACCGCATGCTCTCCCTATCGGTGGCGGCATTCATTGCGATCATGACCTTCATCATGACCGGACCCTTGGGCCTCCTGGTCCTCGCCGTGTCTACCTCAATAGGAATGCTGCCGGCCCTTGTGGGGGTCAGGAGGGTTCACTGCATGGGAGTGATCGTCCTTCCGTGCATTCTCTATTTCTCAGGTCTGAAAGGAGGATTCATGAGATTCCTAGGCCTTTGATGTCTGGAAGGTTCTCCTCCGGTATATCATGAAGGCGGAGGCCGCCGCCAGAACGATGCCGAGGGAACCGAACAGAGACCTGCTGATCACGTCGAGCGCGCGGGTTATCGCCTGAAACAGTAGGGCAATGCCAAGCACGAGCAGGATGGGCATGAGCACCATGTCAGAAGATCTGCCCGGAGCAAGATGCGCCCTCATCATATAGACGTAGGCGACCAGCATCACGGCGCCCGCCCCCATTATGCCCATGTCGACTATCTCCCCCCTCAGAGGATCGAGCTTTGAGCCCTCCAGCAACAGGAACATCCCCGCCACCAGAAGTATGAAGGCGATAATTTCTCTCCAGCTGGGCTTCATCTCATCCCTACCCCCGTAGCCCTCCGGATATAAAGAGATTTTCGGGGATATAATCTTGAGTTCCATGCGCGTGTCCGCACTCTGTTCCGGCGGAAAGGATTCCGCATACGCCCTCTGGCTGGCGATGAAGGCCGGACACGAGGTGATTGAGATACTCACCGTGGTCCCCCAGAGGGAGGACTCCTGGATGTACCACACGGCAAACATCTGGATGATCGACATGTTCGGGGAATGCGCGGGACTTCCCCTCAGGAAGGTCGGAGGGGGGGAATCGAGAGAGGACGAGCTATCCGGGCTGATAAGGGCCCTGGGGGAAACCGATGCCGAGGCGGTGGTGAGCGGGGCGATAGCATCAAGATACCAGAGAAGCGCCATAGAGAGGGCATGCTCCGAAACCGGCCTTAAACCGTTATTTCCCATCTGGGGAAGGGATCCCTCCGATGTCCTCAGGGAGATCGTGAGAGAAGGATTTGAGGCGCTCATAACGCTGGTCGCGGCTGAAGGCCTCGGCCCCGAATGGCTCGGAAGGCGCATCGACATGCGATGCGTGGAGGAACTCGAGAGAATCTCGAGAAAATTCGGGATAAACGTCTCGGGGGAGGGAGGAGAGTACGAGAGCCTCGTGACCGACGCACCCTTCTTCAGAAAAAGGATAGAGGTAGAGGACGCAGAAAGGATATGGAACAGCGCTGGGGGGAGAGGCCTGTTCAGCATAAAGAGGGCAAAGGTTGTGAACAAACAGGGTTAAACCCATGCGAAACCATTTTTCAACGCTGGCAACATGAGAACTGCACTCGTGTATTCAGAAAGGTACCTGGAGCACGTTCCCTCAATGGGCCACCCTGAAAGACCTGATCGGCTCGCCTCCATCGTTCAAGGGCTGCGGAGAAACGGGCTCTGGGGCCCTCCCGCCACCGAGATCATCGAGCCCAAAAAGGCACAGGTGGAGGACCTCCTCCTTGTGCACACGGAGGAGTACATCGAGGAGGTAAGGGAGCTGGGACTTGCTGAGATGCCAATTGACGGCGACACACCCGTTAGAAAAAACACATTTGAGATCGCGCTGCTCGCGGCGGGAGGAACCATCTGTGCGGGTGCCGCCGTGATCAACGGTGAAGCAAGTAACTCGTTTGCGCTCGTAAGGCCTCCCGGACACCACGCCTTCAGGGACAGGGGAGGAGGATTTTGCTATTTCAACAACATCGCAATCATGACGAGATGGCTGCAGGAAAGGCGTGGAATCCTACGGGTGGCAATAGTGGACTACGATGCCCACCACGGCAACGGGACGCAGAGCATATTTTACGAGGACCCCAGCGTGCTCTACATCTCCCTTCATCAACATCCGACCACTCTGTACCCGGGGAGCGGCTTCGTGAGCGAAAAAGGTGCGGGGGAGGGAGAGGGATATACCGTAAACATTCCAATGAGGCCAGGCAGCGGGGATGGGGAATACGCCTCCGCATTTGAAGAGGTTATCCTCCCGATCCTGGACCAGTTCAAACCTAACCTCATTGCGGTTTCCGCGGGGTTCGACTCGCACAGGGATGATCCCCTCACGGGCCTTGGCCTCTCATCGGAAGCATACGGATGGATAACCGGCATGCTGGTTGGGGAGGCCGAACGGCACTGCAGAGGAAGGCTGGTGGTGGCCCTGGAGGGCGGGTATGATCTCGACGCCCTCGCTGAAAGCGCGAAAAACGTGGTGCTCGCCCTGAAAGGAAAGCCGTTCCCCCCGCCGAGGTCCGAAGGGACCCCTGAAGTGGTACGTGAGGTGAAGAAAACACATTCAAAATGGTGGAGATTCTGATCATCGACCGGACGAGGCTATCTCCCTCACAGCATCAACGAATTCAGCGACCTCATCATACGTATTGTAATAGCCCACAGATGCCCTGACGGTTCCCTTCACCCCCAGATGCCGCATGGTTGGAAGGGCGCAGTGATGGCCGGACCTCACGGCAAATCCCCTGAAATCGAGCATCTTGGCAACAGCATTGGGGTCAAGATCGCGAACGTTGAAGCTCACTATTCCTCCCCTGCTTTCCGCACCAGGTGGGCCGTAGACCCTCACGCCATCTATCTCCCTGAGCTCCAGCAGCTTCCTCACGAGCTGAAGCTCATGCCTCGCTATATTCTCTATCCCTATGCTGAGCACATACTCACACCCTGCCCCCAGCCCCACTATTCCAGGGATGTTTGGAGTTCCGGCGTCAAGGCTCTGTGGAAAGCCCACGAACTCAAAATCTGCGCATCCCTCCTTTATAACCCCTCCTCCCGTGAGAAGCGGCTCTGGAACCCGAGCCCCCTCCCTGACACAAAGAAATCCAGTTCCCGGTGGCCCCATCAGCCCCTTGTGTCCGGGAGCCACAAGAAAGTCGCAGCCGATCCTCTCCACATCGACCGGAATATGCCCAACTGACTGCGCTGCATCCACAAGGGAAAGCGCACCCCTCTCCCTTGCGACTTCCACTATCTCCTTAACCGGCTGCACCGAGCCAACCGCGTTTGAGATGTGGTGAAACGCGACGAGCCTGGTGTCCTCATCCATTGCCGCATCGAATTCGGAGGAATAGAGGACGCAATCTGGAGACGAACCGATGACCTCCATCCTAACTCCCCTACTCCTGACAAGCCTCTCCCACGGAAGAAAGTTGCTGTGGTGCTCAAAACGGGAAACCAGGATCTTGTCCCCCCGCTTGAAGCCCAGGCCTGAAGCGATGATATTTATCGCCTCCGTGGTGCTCTTGGCGTAGGCTATCTCGTGCGGTTTTGCCCCGATCACCCTCGCTATTTTCTCCCGTGTGGACTCGAAGGCCTCCGTGGCCGCCCCAGCCGCTCGATATACTCCCCTTCCCACGTTCACGCAGAAATCGGTGAAGTACCTCAGGACGGCGTCTATGACCGGCTTCGGCTTCAGCGACGTTGAGGCGCTATCCAGATATCTTATCCCGGTCCTGAGAAACGGTATCTCAGCCCTTACCTCTTCCACGCTCTTTGGCATTTTTCCTCGTCTCCTCTGGCTCCACATGAACCATGACGCTTGAGAGGTTCGGGATCTTCCTCCTCAGCCTCCTCTCGACCTTGGTTGCCACCCGATGTGAGTCCCTTACGCTCATGTGTGGCCTAACCTGCACATGGAGGTCGCCTATTATCTTGGACCCAACCCTCCTGGCCCTGAGCCTGTGGCATCCCCTGACCCCCTCCACCTCCATTGATACCTCCCTCATCTTCAAAAGGACCTCCTGCCCAGGACTGGTCCCCATCAGGATGCTCACGGCCTCCTTTCCAAGCCTGACCCCCCAGCTCATTATCAGGACTGAGATGAGCGCGCTAACTATGGGGTCCGCCACCGGATACCCGGCAGCGATGAATCCCATTCCACACAGGACCGCTATGGATGAAACTGTATCGGTCAGGGTGTGGTATCCATCGGCCACGACTGAGGGGTTTCCCATTCTCCTTCCGATCCTGATCTTCTGAAATGCCATCAAACCCAGGAGAAGCGCGGAGATCGAGGCCAGCAGGGGGAGGATAGGCGTCACATCAACATGAGATGGAGAAAGGATCCTCTCCGCTGAAACCCAGGCCATCCTGACGCCCACCACAAACAATGCAACGGCCAGCGCCAGGGAAACCAGGGTCTCCGCCTGCCTGTGCCCATAGCGGTGGTCCCTGTCGGGCGGGCGGCCGGAGACCCTCAGCCCGGCAAACACCATCACCGACGTGAGGGTGTCAAAGAGGGCATCGAGCCCGGCTGCGATGAAGGCGAGGGTTCCAAAGACAAGCCCTGCCATCAACTCTGCCGACCCCAAAGTCGTGGTGAGCGCAATTGAAACCAATGTTATCCTTTCCGATGGGCTGAACGGCATTGGACCAAGAGAGAGGTTGAAACCGGATGCCTAAAGGAATATCGGTTCAGAGGAGACGCGTGACCGAGAGAACCTGAACGTTTCCCACTCCCGGTATCCCCGCCAGCTCCCTCTCCAGGTTTTCCGTTCCGCCCTCAGCGTCCTCCACTGTTGTTATTATCCTCAGGGCGGAAAGGCCAAAGGCTATCGGCTCCCTCGCCACGGAGTGGACCCTCACCCTCCTCCTGACCTCGGCCTCAAGCCTGTCGAGATCGACCTCAGAGCCCTCCGGCATCAACCTTACCGTTACGGCAACATCCGCCAAGCATATCCCCCTAAGGGCCCACAAACCCGCACTTTGGACAGGCGTACTTCCTGCTGAGCCTCTTGCATTTCCTGCATCTCACTATCTCCTGTTCCCCGCAGCTGGGGCAGGGCATTTTAGTCGCAACCTCTCCGGACGGAATGTCCCTGTTGCAGGACGTGCAGGTCACCATGCTAACAGCCCACTTCATTTGTCCATTGAGGTTATAAACCATTTTTATCCCGCTCGGCGATTTAAGGATGGGCCCGTGGTCCAGCCTGGATAAGACGCAGGCCTGCGGTCGAAAGCGGCAGCCAGCCTGTAACCGGGGTTCAAATCCCCGCGGGCCCGCCACAAAAAATAAAAACAGAGAGGGGCCTACTTCACCTCAATGCGGTCTCCGGGCCTTTCCTCCTTTCTCCTGAGGGTGACGTCAAGCACGCCGCTCTGGAAGAAAGCATCGGCGCTCTTCGGATCCACGGGAGCCGGCAGCTCCACCTCCTTGTAATACCTCCGCTCCGGAGTGTCCACCGAGATGGTCACCCTGTCCTCCTTCACGCGAAGGTCGATGTCCTTCTTCTCAACGCCCGGGAGCTCCGCGACAACCCTGATCACGTCCTTTCCGGTGATCACCTCGACCAATGGCTCCCTGTACTCCATTGGCTTGGGCACCGGCATCCCTGGCTTCACGTTCCCGAATGTCCTCACCCTGGGCACCCCGTCGGGACCTATCGTCATCGAATAGCCGTAGACCACCGGCCCGAATGTCTTCACCGTTGATCCGTCAGGCATCCTCCTCTCCCTGAAGAGTTCCTTCGGCAGCCCAGAGGACATCTCCTTGAACATCTCCTCGAAGGCCCTGTCGATCTCCCTGAAAAGCCTGCGGAACGGCCTCCTCTCAAACCAGTCCTCCCAGAAGTCCATCCGACCACCAGCCATTAATCGGGGGCCAGCAATAAGAGATTAACGCTCCCTTTTCCCAAGCACCTTCTCCAGCTTCTCGGCCGACTCGTACATGTAAACGTTGTTGAACATCACGTACACCTCTCTGCGTTCCGCTGCCAGCGCCCTCGCCTTTCTGGCCAGCGCCATGATCTCATTGTCCGAGTACCGATAATTGTAATCGTGCTCGCGGGGATTCAAGCCGTGAAGGCGAATGTAGGCAACGGGATGCTCAGATAACGGGTCGCGGCGCATCAGGTCGACCACGTGCGCCAGATCGAGCTCATCGCACACCTTTTTTATCTCATCCGGATGATCGTTCCAGTCTCCCCGCGGCTCCCAGGCCAGAACCAGATCTTGTCTTTCCACGGATGAGAGGAACTCTCTCATGTTCCTGATGTTCTCGGAGGTGCAGCCGAAGTTCGGCGGGGTCTGAATGACGCAGACCCTCGCCCTCAGGGCCGAACATATCTCCGCCGTCCTGTCCCATGCTTCGAAATTGTCCTTCGTGGGCCTGAGCCATCCGTACATCCTCCGGCTAAGCTCCTCTGGCTTCAGGCCGGACCTTCGCCAGGTTGGGCTGCTCGGCGGGTGGGTGATGGCCTGCCATGCCTTAACGGTGAACTCGAACTCCCGTGGAACCTCCTCCCTCCAACGCTGTGCGGTTGAGACCATCGGGAGCCTGTAAAAGGTCTGCTGCACCTCCACCAGCCCGAACTTTCTGCAGTACTCCTTCAACCCTCCCCTGTAGAAGCCCCAGCCACAGCACCCGACCCTTATCGCCGTCCCTTTGGACATCAATTTTTAACCTGCACATTTATGTAAAAAAAGGTGGGGAGTTGGAAAACCTGGTGAAGGTCGCGGTGCTTCTCATATTTCTCGGATGCTATGCCCTCGCCGTCTCAAGAAGGGTAAGGCTCGGATATTTGGGGGTGGCATCAGCGCTCCTCATCCTGTGCGTGGTGCTGCCTGCGGGGATAATGGGCCCCCAGGAGGTTTTGGGGACCATCAGGTGGGACGTGCTCGGGATATACTGGGGATTCATGATGCTCTCCATGGTCTTTGCGGACAGCGGAGTTCCAAAACGCCTGGCAAAACACGTGATAAAAAACACAAAAAACGAGGGAGCCGCGCTGCTGGCGCTCTGTGCCATCACCGCGCTTCTCTCAAGCTTCCTGGAGAACGTGGGAGTGCTCCTCATCATGGCGCCGATAGCAATGGAGGTCGCAAGGAGGGCTGGCTCCTCCCCCCTCACCTACCTGATCTCCATAGCCCTGAGCTCCAACATGGTCACCACCGTCTCAATGGTCGCAGACCCTCCTGCGATCATCCTGGCCTCGGAGACCGGCATGTCCTTCATCGATTTCTACTGGTTCAGGGGCAGGATCGGGCTGGGGGTGATCTCGGCGGTTGGGGCGGCCGCAGGGCTTGCCGCCCTTTACCTTGCGGTCTTCAGACGGATGAAGAGGAAGATAGAGGTGAGGGAGGAAAGAATAAAAACGAACTATCTTCCCCTCCTGCTGTTTTTCGGAGGAATAACCGCGCTTGCCCTCAACTCGCACCTGGGGATCGGTCCTGGCGTCATCGGCCTGTCGGTCGGTGCGCTGTCGCTGATAATTGGATATAAAAACTGCAGGAAGATGATGATCGACTTTGACTGGAATTCCCTCCTCTTCATCATGGGCATATTCGTGGTGGTGGGCGCCACGGTGGCTGTAGGCATCCTGCAGGGTTTCGCGAATTTCCTCGGCCGGTTGGCCATGGGCAGCCCGTTCATCGCTCTTGGAATCCTGGTCTGGTCCTCCGTCGGCATGTCGTCCTTCATTGACAACGTTCCATACACCGTACTCATGATCCCGGTATGCAGGGAACTCGCTGGGGCGATGGGGTCCGGTTACCTGTTTCCGTTTATCTACGGCACACTTATCGGGACGGGCATCGGGGGGAACATAACGCCGGTTGGGGCAACCGCGAACGTCTTCGCATGCGGCATGCTAGAAAAGCGCGGCTGTAGGGTAAGGCTGAAGGAATACCTGAGGCTCAGCCTGCCGCCCACTCTAACCTCCGTTGCGCTGGCGCATCTCCTCCTTCTGCTCACGTGGATGTAGCCTAACAAAATGAGCTTACACGCCCCGGACCTGCAGCCTCTCCTCAGGCTTAAGGGCCCGCACATCGATGCCCTTCATGGGCTGGGGAAGGTTTTTACAGGCCTCAAGCACGGCCTCGGGATCATCATAGTGCCTGGTTGCCTCCACTATCGCCCGGGCCATCCTCTGCGGGTCGCTTGACTTGAATATGCCGGAACCAACAAACACGCCATCAACGCCCATCTGCATCACAAGGGCGGCATCTGCAGGCGTCGCGATTCCGCCCGCACAGAACCACACCACCGGCAGCCTCTGCAGCCTCGCGGTCTCCTTGACCAGATCCACCGGGACCCTGTACTCCCTCGCCTTCTGCCCCAGGCCAGCGTCGTCGAGGCCCGCGAGCTCTGCTATCTGCCTCCTTGTGAGCTTTATGTGCCTCACCGCCTCCACTATGTTCCCCGTGCCCGCCTCCCCCTTGGTCCTTATCATCGCCGCGCCCTCGTTTATTCTCCTCAGGGCCTCGCCGAGATCACGCGAGCCGCATACAAACGGCACCTTAAACTTGCGCTTGTCTATGTGCTCCTCCTCGTCCGCGGGGGTGAGCACCTCGGACTCATCTATCATGTCCACCCCAAGGGCCTCAAGCACTTGGGCCTCGGCGAAGTGCCCGATCCTGCACTTAGCCATGACCGGTATTGTGACCGCGTTCATGATGGACTCTATCACAGCCGGATCCGCCATCCGCGCCACTCCGCCCGCCGCCCTTATGTCCGCCGGCACGGCCTGAAGCGCCATCACTGCCACTGCTCCCGCCTCTTCGGCGATGATGGCCTGCTCCGGCGTCGTCACGTCCATGATGACTCCGCCCTTCTGCATTTTGGCGAATCCGCGCTTCAGCCTTTCTGAGCCGAGCACTATCTCCACTGGCATCCCCTGATATAATATGAAAAACAAATCTAAAAGGATATTGGGATGGTCAGATACCCGGCAAAAAAACTTGTGCGATATGCGGCAGGAGCGGGCCTGAGATTTCAACAGTTATAACGGTTTGCGCAAGGTGCATCAGGGAGCGATTTGATCTGGCAAGACCCTTTATCGATGAGGCCCACGCGCGGGTGATGAGGAGCTACGGGCTACCGCCCCGTCCCCCCAGGGACCCATCCGGAGCAGCCTGCCGAGAGTGCGGGAACGAGTGCAGCATTCCGGAGGGAGGCGTTGGGTTCTGCGGGCTTGTCAGAAACGTGGAAGGACGTCTAAAGAGGACGTATGGAACCCCGGAGCGTGGCCTGCTCTCCTGGTACCACGACCCTATCCCCACAAACTGCGTCCCGGCGGATTTCTGCGCCGGATCTGCGGGGGCAGGGTATCCGAGGTGGTGCAGGACCCCTCTCGGCGATGTAGGCATGAAAAACCTGTCCGTGTTCCTGGGAAGCTGCACCTTCAACTGTCTTTTCTGCCAGAACTTCAGCTTCAGGGAGCTCACGTGCTCCGGCAAACCCGTGATGGATGCAGCGGGCCTCTCCGAAAAGGCCGACGGAGAAACAGGATGTGTTTGCTACTTCGGCGGGGACCCCTCGAGCCAGATGCAGTTCGTCATCGCCTCAGCCGAGATGATAGCCGGGAGGGCTGAGGGGAAAAAAAGGGTGGTGAGAATATGCCTCGAGACCAACCTCAACATCTCCCCCGGTTACCTGGACCGGATAGCGAGAATTTCCCTGGGAAGCGGCGGAGGGATAAAGGTGGATATAAAGTGCTGGTCTCCCGAGATACTCTACGCCCTCAGCGGGGTTGAGACGAGACTTCCCTATGAGAACTTCAGGCGCATCGGAAGGCTCCACGGGAAGAGGCCGGAGGTCCCCTTCGCGAGGGCCAGCACACTTCTCGTCCCTGGCTATGTGGACGATGAGGAGATAAGGGAGATGGCCTCTTTCATCGCGGACATCGATCCCACGATTCCCTATTCACTGCTGGCTTTTCACCCAACCTATTTCATGGACGACATGCCGCACACGAGGCGCGAGGATGCGGAGAGATACCTGAGGATGTGCAGGGAGGAGGGGCTGGAGAGGGTTAGGATAGGCAATCCCTGGCTCCTCAGGTAGATCCGGATAACGTTTTTACTGAAGCGAGTGAATCCCATGGTGTGAGGATATGCGCGCCAGCGTTGCGGAGTGCGTCCTTGGGGTCTTTGCATTCGATGACGATGGAAGGATGATATCCTACAGAAGATTTCCGGAGGCTCCGGCCGAGATCGCCGGCAGATTGCTAAGCATACAGAGGGGGAGTCCAACCGAGGAGCACAGAGGCCTGATCAGGGAGCTCGCAAAAAAGGGCATCGGGGAGATCGTGCTGGAGTCCAAGGCTGTATCAGGCGCTCTTTCCAGGGAATTCAGGAATATGAAGTTCTCCCAGGAGCTGCCCAATCTGGCTGGCAGGATGCTTAGAGAAAAACTGGACAGGATAGCAGAAGAGGTGGGATGCAGAGGGCATGAAAAGCTGATGCGGGAGGTCGGACTTCTGATGACCGAGATCCGCATGAGATCTGAGTCCGAAAGGAGGGACAGGCTCGTCATCCAGGCGGTAAATATCATGGACGAGATAGACAAGTTCGCCAACATACTGATGGGGCAGATAAGGGAGTGGTACTCCACACACTTCCCGGAGCTCGACAGGCTTGTCCCGGATCACGAGGAATACCTCAAACTTGTGATGGACCTGGGCACCAGAGATGAGTTCACGACAGACGCTATCAGAAGGAGTCTGGACGTTCCGGAAGCACGTGCCAGGAGGATAGAGGAGGCCGCCAGAAGCTCCCTGGGAGGGGAGTTTGGCCCGAGGGACACGGAGGCCCTGAAATCGTGCCTGGGGGAGGTTGCCAGGCTATACGGACTCAGAAAGAAGATCGCGGAGTACATAGACGGACTGATGACGGAGGTTGCGCCGAACCTCAAGGCGGTTGTAGGCGGGACTATAGGCGCCAGGCTCATATCGCTTGCCGGAGGGCTCAAACAGCTCGCTAAAATGCCCTCCAGCACGATCCAGGTGCTGGGGGCGGAGAAGGCCCTCTTCAGGGCGCTCAAAACTAGAGCAAGGCCTCCGAAGCACGGGGTGATATACCAGTACCCTGAAATCAGGGGCGCCCAGAGGAAGAAGAGGGGCAAGATAGCCCGCGCGCTCTCCGGTAAAATAGCAATAGCCGCTAGGGTTGATGCCATGGCTGGGGAGTTCATAGGAGACAAGCTAGCTTCTGACCTGAAAGCCCGCATAGCCGAGATCAAATTCAGGGATGAAAGGGAATGAGCGTCAAGGTATATGCCCACGAGCGATTTGGTGCGGTTTACTGGGTTGAGATAAACGGACAAAAAAGGCTGGCCACGCTGAACCTCGCCAGGGGGACTCGGGTATACGGCGAACAACTGGTTGAGTCTGGTGGTGTGGAGTACAGGATATGGGATCCATATCGCAGCAAGCTCGCCGCCGCAATTCTGAACGGCCTGAAAGTTCTTCCCATAGCAGAGGAGAGCAACATCCTGTACTTGGGAGCAGCAAGCGGAACGACCTCCTCGCACGTCTCGGATATCGTTGGACAAAAAGGACGAGTATACTGCGTGGAGATATCCGCAAGGCCGCTGAGAGACCTTCTTCAGGTTTGCGCCAATAGGTCAAACATGATTCCGATAATGGGGGATGCCAGGGACCCATCCGGATATTCTGCAATTGTTGAAAAAGTCAACGTGGTCTACCAGGACATCGCACAGCCAGACCAGACTGACATCATGCTCATCAACATGCGCACATTTCTGAAGGAGGGGGGGTATGGAATGCTGGTGCTGAAGGCAAGAAGCATAGACGTCACGAGGAAACCGGAGGAACTATTCAGGGAAGAAACAGAAAAACTGGAGGGGGAAAACAAAGTTATAGACATAGTGTATCTCGAGCCCTACGAAAAGGATCATGCCATGATCCTGATCAAGAGGCTGTAGGCCCTAGCCTTGTGGTCACCTCAGCGCCCTGTTCTGTAACTATAACGGTATGTTCGGCCTGTGCGACCTTTCCGCTTGATCTTTCTGCGAGAACATGGTACGGCCACAGGGCGCCAAGGCTCGTCAGTTCCCTCAGGGTCAACTCGAGCCTCAGCCTAGACATCCTCTTGGCGAGCCATCTCTCTGCAAACGGAAGTCCATTGTACTCCCTCCTGATCTCCCTCAGGAGCTCCCTTGACATCCTCAGGCGTGTGGGAACGTCCCTAATGTGCCTGAATATGTAAACCCGATCCTGATCCTCAACATATCCTGCTCCGTCAGTCACAAACGGCTCTATGGCGAGGACATCGCCCGGCTTAAGTATCTGCCCCGTGGTTTCCTTCACGTTGGGTATTGTCAGCCCCGCGTGGAGATCCCACCTCCCCAGGCTGTGTCCGGTGAGGTTCCTTATGGGCTTGAAACCCGAGGAGACAACGGACTCCTCCACCGCCCTACCTATCTCCCCAACATCTATGCCCGGCTTTACCGCGCTTATTGCCGCCTCCAGTGCCCTCTCGGCCGCCTGGGCGAGCTCTTCACCTCCCCCTGTGCAAACCGTGAATGCGGTGTCGGCAATATAGCCGTCTATGTGGGCGCCAATGTCAACCTTAACCACATCGCCCTCGTTCACTGTCCTCTGATCCGTGGAGGGCGGGCTGTAGTGAGCTGCTATTTCGTTGACTGAGACGTTGCAGGGAAAGGCCGGCTTCGCGCCCTTCTCTACTATGAGCCTCTCCGCGGCCTCTGCGATATCCACGAGTTTCGTGCCAACCTTGACCATAGGCTTTATGCTCTCTCGCACCTCTGCAAGGAGCCTCCCCACCCTCCTGTACGATTCCAGCTCTTCCTGAAGCATGCAAACCAGTGAGAGTTGAAAACATGAAATATAAAAATCCTCGGGTCAGCGCATGAACCTCTCAAGACCCGCCTGTTTTTCCCTCATGTACCTGAGGTCCTCCTCCCGATAGCCGAGGACCTCCATTATCCTCATGACCGCAGGTAGCACCTGGTTCGAGATGTAATAATCCGGATCCGGCTCCCTGTTCCTGAGCATCTCAAGCGGGTATGATCGCTCGCTTATGCTCCCCGGCCCCCTCACCACAACATATGCGATCATCATGCCGGGCTCAACCTGATACCCCAGCGACCTCAGCCTCTTGGCAGCAACCACATGAGGACCTATGGATCTGTAACTCTCAATCGGCATCTTCAGCTGGGTGTATATTATAAGATCCTCAAGCTTCACCTTCCCCTCCTGTATGTCCCGCGTGACCTTCTTTATTATCTCGGCGGCCCTTTGTGGGGATCCCTCATTCAGTATCGCCCTCAGCACCTCCTCCTGGGTTCTCTTCGCTATTGCGGCCCAGTCCCTCCGAACGAACTCGAGTCCCTTCACAACCATCCTGCCCTCCTCGTCGATCATCGCATACCTCTTCTTTGTTATGAACACCCCGCGCGGGTAGAACCCCTCAAGCTCGAGCTCTATTATCCCGGGAAGAGTTTCATTGACCTTTTTAAGGAACTTCATGGCATCCTCTTTTCCAAGGTGGTTGAGCCGCACAAAGCTGCTATCGGTATCGGAGTATATCACGTCGAATCCGAAGCTCCTCGCCATCTCTATTGTCCTCTGGATGTAATGCCTGCCGAAGCTCGTTATGCTCTCCGCGCACTCCTTGGAATACCAGCGCGCCCTTGAGTAGCCCAGCATTCCGTAGGCGGAGTTCGCTATTATCTTGTAGGCCGTCTGCCTTGCATTTAGTGAGCTGTACTCTTCCGTCTCAGGCCTGTGCCTCTTCAGCTCCTCCTTGAGCCTGAACCTCGCCCTTATGAGCTTTTTAAGGGTCGCAGGGATGAAACCCTCGCGCTTTGTGCAGAACCAGTACTCCATCCCTGGCACCTTCGTCCTCTCATCCTCCGCGCAACACCCGCAGTTCAACGTGGACGGATCTATGTTGTGCGTCACTATTATGGACGGATACAGGGACCTGAAATCAAAAACCGCCAGTTTCTCGTGGAGCCCCCTCACGGGCTCCATCACGTAACCGCCGATGTATGTCTCCTCAAGGCGCTCCTCGAACTCCTCGCCGACTGGCCTTGGGGGGACGAGCTCGCCGCGTTTGCGGGCCTCTGATATCAGGAGCCACTCAACCAGCTGTCCTGGCGTCATGCGAGTGACGTCAAACAGCGTCTGGCCGACCACCCGGGCCAGCTCAACGAAGAGGGGGAGAAGGGCAAGGCCAAGCTCCAGGGTAGCATCGGCGTCGGACATGGAGTACTCAATCAACCTCAGCAGTTTCTCCCCTCCCTTATCCCATGCCTCGGGCATTTCCTTGAACTCAAAATCAGGCTTCTCCTTGCCCAGCAAGTGCCTGTAAACGTCCTCCAGTGTGTAGTGAATTAGCCTCATATATCCTATTGTTGCCATGAACTCCACCATCGAGAAGACATCCACGTGAATCCTCCCCCTCACCCTGGCTGAGGATGCAAACCTGTGCCTCCTGAAGGTCACCTCTGATCCGTCTATTCCAAGCGGAAGCTTTGCCTTCAGGATCCTCGCCCTCTCCCTGAGATACGGGAAGTCGAACATGTCGGTGTTGTACCCGAGAAGCACATCGGGGTCCCTCTCCCTCACTATGCTCACAAATCTCTCCACCATCTCCCTCTCGCTTCCGAGACATTCCACGTATTCAGGAGCTCCCTCAAACCTCTTCCAGGTCAGCACCCTCCGGAAACCTCCATCGTCTGAGAGGCTTATCATTATGATCGGGTCGCGGTCCACACGTGGGGAGCCGCCGGGGTTATAAACCTCTATGTCAAAGCTCATCACCCTGAGGTGCGCCTCCACACCTTTGCTGTGCCTTGGCGATGAAACCGCGCGCGCGATGCGCACCTCTCCATTCTCCCTAACATCAACATCCGCCTCCACCCCCTCCATTGGAACCAGCCCGCGGTCAAGGAGGTAGCTCCTGTGGGGCTGTATATCAAACTCATACAGCGAGGCAACTCCCGGAAGTTCGCGAACAGCATGCCTGATGGCCTGCATGTCGCGAGGATGGGAAAGGACGACCTTCACGGCCTCAATTTCCCTGCCGCTGACAGTTCGCCTGACCACCTCCGCCGACCCCGGCGCTACCCTCCTCCCACGGGATTCGCCCTCAGCCCTGGAGATGAGCCTGGCCAGCTTTTCCGCATCATCGCCAACAGCGTAGAAGTAGTGCGAAAATGATGGGTCCAGGAGAATCGTCTTCCTGTGTCCCTCCTTCACGACCAGCCTGATAACCGGGGACTCCTCTTCCTCCGCAAAATCAACGTCAAGCAGTATTCCCCTCATCACATCATTTACAACTACCTCTTTCCATAAAAGCTGGTTTTGTGGGATAGGTTAATATGTAAGAGCATGCGCAGTTAGTTTTGACCGAGGGAATGGTGGGGGCTGACCGATGGGGAAAAGTAAGCCGCGGGAGCGTAGGGAGCTCAGGCTGTACCATTTCTGGCCAGGTCCCGAACAACCTCCTGTGAACGAGCTCATCAGGCTCTTTGAGAAAAAGCATCCAAACGTTGAGGTCTCCCAGAACATCCTTGAGTGGTGGGTATACACCGCATCAATGCCCAGACACATCACGAGGGGGATGTGCGACATAATGATCACCGAGGCAGGGCAGATGCTCCACAGCTTCGCCCTGGGGGGCTTCCTGAGAGAGCTCACCGACATGTGGGAGGAAAACTCGTACAGCAGGATCTTCCCTGAATGGCTCACAAACCGCTGCATGATAGACGGTGAGGTCTACGGAATCCCGGCCAAGATATACACATTCTGCGTGTGGTACAGGAAGGACGTATTTGAAAAGTATGGCGTGGAGCCTCCAGGGACCTGGAGCGAGTTCATGGATATGTGTGAAAGGCTGAAAAGGGCCGGAATTCCTCCCATAATCTCTGGAGGAGATGGCACCGCGGACTGGCTGATCAACATCCTCGCGCGAGTTGCTGGGAAGAAGTTCTACGAGGGGCTCATAGAGGGAAAGGAGAGCTGGACCGATCCAAAGGTCATAACCTCATACGAGATGCTGAGGGACCTATCGAGGGACTTCTTCTACCCCCACCCCTTCGGCCTTGACTGGAGGAGCGCCTTTGCAAGGTTCAATTCCGGCGCTGCTGCCATGATGCTCCAGGGGGACTGGATCAACACCGT
Organism: Hadarchaeales archaeon (SeqCode); assembly: GCA_038851565.1. Taxonomy (GTDB): domain Archaea; phylum Hadarchaeota; class Hadarchaeia; order Hadarchaeales; family Hadarchaeaceae; genus JAWCKV01. The sequence continues at coordinate 19,487 of JAWCKV010000001.1, forward strand.
GATGCGCTATGAGCATGGATATACGCCCGGGGTGGAGTACGACTGCTTCCCGCTCCCCCCCATCGAAAAAGGGGTCGGACAGGTGATGGTGGTCGGAGGAAACGCATGGGTTGTTCCGAAGAACTCTGCGGCGCCCGAGCTGGCCAGGAAATTCATGGAGTTCACCAGCTCACCCCCCGCACAGAGGACGATGGCAGGGATGGGGATGGGCATAATGCCCACACGTGTTCCTGTAAAAAACTATGACGCCGTCAGCAGGAGGATCATAAGGGAACTTGAGGAGGAGAAGGTGTACAACCTGAGCGCCTCGGTGCCGAGGAAAATACGCGGGCTGGAGCAGATGCTCAGGATGAGGATAATCCTGAACCCGCATATCGACTCACAGAAGATAAGGGACCTCATGACGGAGATGGAACTTGTAACAAAGGAACATCACACGCTCAGGGGACTTTCCTACCTGGGAATGCGCGCCCTGCGGGACCTCTCAAGCTGAGCTAAAACCTTATCGCGTGCGTCGGGCAGATCGAGACGCAGAGCCCGCAGCCACAGCACTTCACGGAGTCCACCCTTGCCAGCCGCCCAATTATCCTGATCCCTCCGTAGGGGCAGCTGCTCTCGCAGAGCCCGCAAGCCGTGCACTTAGAGGCTATCAGCTCGACGGGGGCCGGAGAGGTCCTGAGAGGTTCCTGGGGCAGATGGTGAAGGGCCTTGCCCCTCATGTCCGCAAGCGTCTCGTAGTTCTTGGCCCGCATGAACTTTACCAGCTCATCCGCAAGAAAGCCATAGACCTTGTACCCCCTCAGGATGGCTGCCGTTGACACCTGGACGGCGGAGGCGCCGGCCATAACATACTCAACTATGTCCCTGCCGGAGTACACGCCGCCGCATCCGATGACTGGGATGTTCACAGACCTGCTCACGTCAGCCACGCGCTTCAGCATTATCGGCTTCACCGGGGGGCCTGAGACGTATCCTGCTCCTCCGGGCGCGCCGAGCACCGGCATCGAGCTTTCAACGTCTATTGAGAGACCTGGGCCAATAGGTCCAGCGACCACTATCCCATCGGCGCCGGAGCTCTCCAGCTCGCGCGCGAGGGATTCAAGCGTGCCGAGAGGCTCCATGATCTTTGCAAAAACCGGCTTCTCAACAGATTCTCTCGCTGACTTCACCATCTCCGAAGCCACCTGCGGGTCCGAAGGCACGGGAACCTCTATGCCGTCAGCCCCCGCCTCGACAAGCCTGGGCGCGACTTTCCTCACGTCTTCGGGGGTCGGACCAACGCTTGCGATAACCGGGATGCCGGAGCGCTTCGCCTTGGGCATCTCATACTTGACCCACTGCTCAACTGAAATATCGCTTATCATGTCAAAGCTGATGATTCCCTCCCTGACCTTTGCCATGAACGGGTGAGGCGCCTTTGCGGGAGTTGACGATACCGTCTTTGTAACTGCAGCGGCCGCACCGCCAGCGGCAGCCCTCTCTATGCACTCTCCATCTCGCGTTGTGACCCCGGCTGCCGCGATGATGGGATTCCTCAGCTTGATCCCGTGTATCTCACACGATATCTCAACCAATCTACCACCTCTTCCGGCAGGTAACATTTACACAGCGCTGTTATTATACTTCCTCTCCTTCCAAAGCGCTCACCGCACTTGCCCCAAACCGAGAATTATTATTTAGAGAGCAAGAGTGGTTAACGGTGGAACTTGGCCTCGCTGACCGTCCGGCCGTCCAGGCTGAGGGGTGAAATCTCGGCGCCCCCTTCAAAATCCTACACACACAGGGCGTTCATCATAGCCGCGCTCGCCAGTGGGGAGAGCACCATAAATGGTGCCCTGATCAGCCTCGACACAAAGGCCACGATGGAGGCCGTTGAGAAGGTCGGGGCGAGGATAGAGCGAGAGGGGGATAGCTGGAGGGTTCTGGGAACCGGCGGCAGGATAGCGCCGCGATCGCCCGTCATAGATGCCATGAACTCTGGAACCACTATGAGGATCATGAGCGCGGTTGCCGCGCTTTCACCGGAGCCGGTGAGGTTGACCGGAGACAGCTCCATCCTCCAGAGGCCGATGGGCCCGCTTGTTGATGCGCTCGCCCAGCTGGGTGCCAATGCGAGGTGCGAGGGCAGGGACGGCAGGCCTCCTGTGGCTGTGTGGGGTGGGCTCAAGGGAGGGGAGGTGGAGATAACGGGATCAGTGAGCTCCCAGTTTCTGTCTGCGCTGCTGATCTCCAGCCCCCTTGCTGAGGACGATGTGACGATCAGGGTTGTTGGAGAGCTGCGCTCAAGACCATATGTTGAGATGACCCTGTCCCTCCTTGAGCTTGCGGGAATAAAGATCAGGCACGACAAAGGTCTCAAGAGATTCAAGATCGAGGCAGGGCAGGTGCCGAAGCCGATAAAGTTCGACATACCTGGAGATTTCTCATCCGCCGCGTTTCCGCTCGGGGCAGCTGCCCTGACGGACTCCCGCATCACGGTCAAGAATTTGGACATGGGCATGCCCCAGGGGGACAAGAGGATCGTTGACTTCCTCCGGGAATTCGGCGCTGAGGTGAAGATCGGGAGGAGAAGCGTTGCGATCCAGGGATGCGAAACCCTCAACGGGATGGAAGCGGAATGCGGCGACAACCCGGATCTTGTGCCGATCCTGGCTGTGCTCGGTTCAGTTGCAGATGGTATTACCCTCATCACAAACGTCTCGCACCTCAGGTTCAAGGAAACTGACAGGCTGAGGGCCCTGGCCTATGGGCTCGGCAGGTTCGGCGCCCGCGTTGAGGAGCGCAGGGACGGACTCCGCATAGAGGGAATCCCGAAACTCGTGGGGACCCGCGTGAACTCATTTGGGGATCACAGAATGGCCATGGCCTTCTGTGTGGCCGGACTGAGGGCAGAGGGCAAAACAGTGGTCGAGGGCGTGGAGAGCATACCCGTATCATATCCTGGCTTTGTCGAGGACATGAGACGTCTGGGCGCGAGGATTGAACAGGGCGCCTGATACTGCCGTCAATCAAGATATATACCTGGGAAAAAGATTGTAAGGAGGGAGCCCGTGGGAGGAAACTCGTTTGGCGTGATTTTCAGGGTAACAACCTGGGGCGAAAGCCACGGAAGGGCGGTGGGGGTTGTCGTCGACGGGGTTCCAGCTGGCCTGGAGCTGTCCGAGGAGGACATCCAGAGGGAACTCAACAGGAGGCGCCCGGGCGTCAGCGGGATCGTGAGCCAGAGAGAGGAGCAGGACAGGGTGGAGATCCTGTCTGGAGTTTTCGAGGGAAAGACCACCGGAGCACCAATATCCATGATGGTGAGAAACGTTTCATTCGACAGCGAACCCTATGATGCCATCAGGGACCTGCCACGCCCCGGACACGCCGATCTCACGTACAGGCTGAAGTTCGGCCACGTTGATCACAGGGGGGGCGGCAGGGCCAGCGGCAGGGAAACCGTGGGAAGGGTGGCGGCCGGAGCGGTTGCCAAAAAGCTGCTTGGAAAAGCTGGAATAGAGATCCTCGGCCACACGGTTGAGGTTGCCAGCATAAGGGTCAATTCAGACGATCTTTCGCTGGATGACATACGAAAGGCTGAGGGAAATCCGGTGAGATGCGCTGACGGAAAAATAGCGAACAGGATGATTGAGGCGATCGAGGCCGCCAGGAGGGATGGTGACAGCGTCGGGGGGGTTGTTGAGGTTCTGGCCAATGGAGTTCCCCCTGGCCTAGGCGAGCCGGTCTTCGACAAACTTGATGCCGATATCGCAAAGGCCCTCATGAGCATAGGAGGCGTCAAAGGCGTTGAAATCGGCGCTGGATTCAGGGTTGCGGGGATGAAAGGGTCCGAAGCCAACGATCAGTTTGTCCTGAACAGGAAAACCAATAGGATATTCGCAAAAACAAACAACGCAGGAGGCATCCTCGGTGGAATATCAAACGGTATGCCCATCGTGGCGAGAATCGCGATCAAGCCCACCTCATCCATAGGAAAACCCCAGACTACCGTGAACATGAAGAGCAGGAAGGAGGAGACCCTCAAGATCAGGGGAAAACACGATCCATGTCTCTGCCCCAGGATAGTTCCGGTCGCGGAGGCCATGCTTGCAATAGTTCTGGCGGACCACATGCTCAGAGCAGGAATGATCAACCCGAACAGAATTGGAAAGGTGCAGTAGGTTGCGGTCCGGGATTGGGAAAGCATCGGCCTGTGCATCGGCCACTGTTGTGAATGCTATCGCCACGGGAAAGGGAGCAGCCTTCGGCGTTGAGTTGAGGGTCAGGGCAAGAGCCGAGCTGATAAAGGGAAAGGGGAAAATCAGGGGAAGGATAATCGGCGGAGGGGGGGAAAGCGCAAGGCTCATTGAGATATGCGCGCGGAAGGTCTTGGAAATCCTGGGGATGGAGAGGGAATATGGTGTGAGGATAGAAACCGATGCCGGAATTCCCATAGCCGTCGGACTCTCCAGCAGCAGCGCGGCTGCCAACGCTGCAGTGCTTGCGACATATGCGGCAGCTGGCGCTGACCCTGACATGGACAGAGCACTCGAGCTCGGCATAGACGCATCTCTGGAAGCCGGAGTGAGTGTGACCGGGGCGCTCGATGACGCGGCCGCCTCGATGTACGGGTGCGGCGTGGTCACCCACAACCTGAAGAGGGTCATCCTGAGGAAGTTCAGGATCAGGACGGATCTAGACGTCCTCGTTTACATCCCGCCCTCCAAGTTTTACTCCTCCGCGGTGACGCCCCAAAGCCTCGCTCCGATAAGGAAGGCGGTGGAGATCGCACACGACCTTGCGATGAGGGGAAGGATAATGGATGCTATTTCGCTCAACGGCGTGCTCTACTCCACCGCCCTAAACCAGGACCCCACTCCGGCAATAGAGGCGATCGCTGAGGGGGCGCTGGGGGCGGGTCTCACAGGCACAGGCTCTGCGACCGTGGCGATAAGTGAACCCAACGTCTCAAGAAGAATAGAGGAGATGTGGAAAAAGAGACCCGGAAGGGTGCTCAGGCTAAAGCCCTCAAGGGAGGGGGCGAGGGTGGAACCATGACTCAAAAGAAGCTTGAGGAGCTGAGGAGGAAGATAGATGAGCTCAACGAAAAAATACTGGTGCTCCTATCAGAGAGGCTGAAGACCGGCGTGGAAATAGCGGAGCTCAAGAAGAGGGAAAACTTGAGGCTCAGGGATGAAGCGAGGGAAAGCGACATGATTCAGAGGTGCAGGAGGCGGGCTGCAGAGCTCGGGATGGATCCGGACTTCGCAGAATCCGTGATGAGGTTGACGGTATCCAGAACCGTGGGGGAGGAAAAGGAAAAGCTGGGCATGGTTGGAATGTGGTCGATGGTCCAAAAGGAGTTTGAGGACTACCCCGCCCAGCTGAAGGTCGCCAAGGTGCTCTTCAAATATGGTCTGAGGGTGGACGAAAACGGGGATATAATGCTCGGCGGGATAAAGGTGCCTGCGGTGCAGGTGGCCAAAGAGGCAGGTGTGGACAGGAGGGTGGTTGATGCCACTGCAAAGAGGATCCTCGAGAATGAGGGGCTGAGATCCATCTTCGGTTGCCTAGAACCGGTAGCATACCTGAAAGGCGTGGCACAGGCCCTTGGCCTCGGGCTGATAGAGATCTTCGCAAGGGATCCCGCAAAACCCGGAGTGATAAGGGAGGTCACCGAGGTGATCTCCAAGTTCGGCGGCAACATCAGGCAGGCGATATCAGACGATCCCTACTTCGTGGCAACGCCGAAGCTCACAATAATAACTGATGAGCCGCTGAGCGGTGAGGCCATAAATGCCCTCCGAAAGCTCCCGAGCGTTGAAAGCGTGATAGTATACGGCTAGAGCCTGACGAGCTGAGCGTGCGGCACGCCCTCAAACCTTATCACGTTTCTACCGTCGATTATGCCGGCCTTTATCGCCTCATCCACTATGGAGCCGACCATATTTCCTATGGTGGCCTCCTCCAGGGCCCTCAGGCATTCCTGCACGCTCGCCTCCTCCCCGCCATAAAATGACTCCTTGACCTCAAGCTTCAGCTCGCCGCACTTGAACTTTCTGCCGAGTAGCTCCCTGTCGCATATTATGACAAGCCTCTCTCCGCCGTGATTCAACTTCCTGAGCAGGGGCAACCTTCTCCCATTTGAGAGTTGACTTAGGAAGCTATATCCCTTTTTTGATCCTACAGCCCTCTCACCGAGGCCCTCGCTCCGCAGGCCTCACATCTCAGGACATATGCCCTCTCCATCCGCTCGATCTTTGTGTCGGGCTTTCCGCATTCCCTGCAGAGCACGAACTCCTCGGCGTATTTCCTGATCCTCTCGTCCACAAGGCTCTTCGGGAACCTTCCCTGAAAGCTCGCCTGAGCGCCCTTTGCATCCCCGGCAACTCCAAGCTCCCTCAGGAGGTACTTCATAAGGTGGGATGGATCCCTGTTGAGGGCAGCGGCTATTGCCCTGAAGTTGTGTATTATTGTTCTGTTGCCCACATTTGTGGTCTCGGCCTCCGGTATTTCGAAACGCGATTTTTCAAAGACGGTCTTCGGAATCTGCTCGAGCGCCCTGTCCAGCATCTCCATGTACTGATCTTCCACCGTCTCACCTTGTCAGTCTATACCTCCCGGCGGCTGGCTCATAAATGCTTCCCAGCATCAGAAGGGCCCTCAATGCCTCCTCAACCTGATTCACAGAAAGGCCCACCTCCTTCCCGATCTCCGCGGCGGTGGCGCCAGCCGGGGAATCAAGCCTATCCAGCGCAAGCATGACCTTATTTTTCAACTCCTCCGGCACCTGAGGGAGGAGATCCTCTGTTTCCTCCTCCCGGGAGGGAAGGGCGGTTCCAACCGCCTCTGAAGCCCTGAGCGCTATGGCCTGCTTCATGTTCTCGAGCTCCCTCAACAGCTCAAGGTTAGGGTCACGTACCTCGATTATGAGGTCCGGAACAACGTACAACTCTCCTTCGAACTCCCTGATCCTCCCAACCACATCCACGACATCACCAACCTCGAATTTTTCCAGCTCCTGAACGCCATCGCGCCAGGCCCTGACAGTGATCGTCTCCGTTCCGTCGTCGAGCCTCAGCATCGCATAACCGTGATCATCCCTCAAAAATTTCTCGATGACCGTTCCCATTATCCTCGCCCTGGTCACTTTAACTCCGGGGGGGACGAGCAGGTGGCTGGGCTCCGAAATGTCCGCCGACCGCACGTACCTGCCCCTCAACAGGTCAGATATCCTAAACTTATAAGCAACGGGCTTCATCTTCTCTCATGAAGTTGGGTGTAGTAGCTTATGAGCGTTGCTAGGAGAAGAGATCTCCACGTGATCTCCGGGCCATTCGGAAGGAAGGCCGTGCTGGCGTTCGGGGCCATAAAAAGAGGTGGGAATAGGGACCTCCTATCAGCGATATCAGAAATTGATCGAAGGTTTGGTACGGCCACGCAGGTCTTCGACACCTCTGTCATAGCCGGCAGGGCACATCTGCTCAGCGGGGCCTTCTCTGCCCTGCTCGCCCATGCGGAGGGGCGGGGCTTTGCCCAGTCGCTGCAGCTGGAACTCATCTGTCATGTGGCTTCCGACGGACAGATAGCCAGGGCCATAAAAAAGGTTGGGGTGAGGCCTCGCGTGAATAGGTTTGCATTTCTGATCATAGGGGACTCCGGGGGGGATGTGAAGGCAGCCATGAGAGAGATCCTCTCAAACCTTCGGATGGAAAGAGATGACAGCGTTATTGAGCTGAATGCCAGGAAGATCCCAAAGATCATAAAAACATTTTCGCTGAGCAGTCGCGAACTGGAGTGCTGCTCGATAGAGGACCTCGTCCTTGAGAGGATTTCGCTGATGAGCCTACCCTGATGAGGCAATCATCTCCTCGAACTTTTCGTCCCTGGCTACCTCCACCACCCTCGCACATGCGGGCATGATCGGCTTGTCGGAGCTCTTCATCTCACCCTCATCCCCCATCGAGACGTATTTTCCCGCAATGGAAGTGTTCGTCTGAACGGCTATGCAGAGTATCTCAGACTCCACGCCAGCGTAGATGTAATAATAATGCCTGTCACCGCGTTGGAGGTGGAAAATCCACCCGTGGGCGCTTGCCACTGTCACCACATCCTCTATGCTCCTGCACCAAACGACCCTCATCCCGATGCCTCCGCGGCCTTTTTCACGGCATCCACTCCGCGTCTTGTCCCTCTGAGTATGAGGGAGTCTCCCGGCCTTATCCTCAGCTTCCTTGGAGGATCAAATATGTATCTATCTCCCCTCTTCACCATGAGCACGTATGCGCCCATCCTCGTCCAGAGGCTGAGCTCCTTCAGGGTCTTACCGGCGAACTCTGAGCTCTCCGCAACGCTGGCATGTCCGACAAGCTCATCGGCCTCCGAGAGGGCCTCGTCGAACACCGGGTGGAGCTCCACTCCGCGCATGACTACCTCCGAGATGAAACCGGCTGAATCCACCATCTGCTGGATGGCCATCGCTATCTTCAGCAGCGTGTACAGCCCGGAGATGTCCTTCTCCACCCTGGCTGTCCTGAGGACGCACAGCCAGAGCCTCCTGCTCAACTTCTCAAATTTTTCATGTATCTCCTTTACCTCCCTTGCTATTTCCACCGATCTCAGGAAAATCGACGAATAAGCCAGGTCAACTACGAGGCTGCTCAGGTCTCTCATCTCCGCAAGACACCTGCGTATGGCCGCCATGCCGCCCCTTGATTTCCAGGTTTTCCCTCTCTCCCCCGCCATCGCCCTGAGGATCTCTATGCCATCGGGAGGTCCCTTCACCACCAGGAGATCTCCTGCAAGCACGGATGTCTCCCGGTTTACGGGCAATATCCATTCCCTCTCCCTCTTGATCGCAAGGACGAGGACGCCTATGCTTGAGGCCAGCTTAAGCTCCATAAGCTTTCTGTCCTTCAGCGTCGACAGGTCCCCCACCTTAACCATAGCGATCTTCTCGTCAGATGCCCTGAAGGCGTCCCGCACGACCTGCGGTATCCTCTCCCCCTTTCTAACCAGATCCGCTATATCGCCCGTAGCGTTGGATATGTGCTCGGCGGCGTTCGCCACATGGAGGATGGCTGTGATCATCCTTGCCTCCTGCACATTCCTTGTGAGGACGGCCGCGATCGTCCTTATCTGAAACATCAGATCGTCCATCCTGGATTCCAGATCATGCACCCTCTCCGCCAGCTCTACGCTCTGCAGGAGTATGGAGGCGTAAGAAAGATCTACCATCAGATCAGAAAGGTTCTTCATCTCCGTGAGGATCTCCCTTATGCTCCTGGGCTGATACATCTCCTCCACTTTCTCACACACCTATTACGTTTACCGATATTATAAGAAGACTGACGGAAGCGGCAACATCCACGATCGAGGTGACAATCGGGATAACTATGTTGTCAGGGTCCAGTCCCCTCTTAAACGATGCGAACGCGAGCAAGACCGTAGATAATATTATAACAGGGAGGAGCATGGCACCTGCAAGCATGAAGACCGCAGCGCTCTTCACGGAGGACAGCAAGCTCATGTTCCTAACCAGTGCAATCAAAAATATGATAAAACCGATAAATGAAAATATCGCCAGGCCAAGAAGTGCCGACGTCCTAACGTTCTCCTTCAGGGCCCTGCCCCTCAGTTCAGGTGAGATGGTGCCCAGGTGCAGGGCGGATGCCAGCCTGGCGCCCAGTATTGAGGCAAGGTTTCCCCCGATGCCATTGAGGAGAGGTATCATCATTACGACAAGGGTGCCCTCTATGTTCTCCAGGCTCTTCTGCAACGTCAGACCTGCAGCCAGCCCTATGAGCACGCACACCAGGAGCGTGGGATAGCTCTCAAACACTATTCTCCTGAGGCTGTATACAACCATGTGCTCACCCCACAAGGATCACCGCAAGGTATATGCAGAGGACAGTCACGAAATCTCCGACCGTTGCCATCAGGGGAGCGGTTATGTTGTCTGGATCAACTCCCTTCAGATAGGAGTAGACTGCAACGCCTATCGTCATGAAGGCAAGGATGAAACCTGAGGCCATGCCGGCAAGAATAGAGATGACTAGGATCCTGAGAACATCCACCTCCACCCCGGTGAGGACTCCAGTGGCCCAGGACAACACGCCTATCGTGGCTGATGCCATAAACGTGAGCAGGAGTGACGAGATGATGTTCACCCTCAGGTCCCTCGTGAGCCCGAGCCTGGGAGGTATGACGCCAAGGTGAAGCGCAGACCCCAGCCTCGATGCAAACGCCCCGTTTATGTTGCCCCTCAGATCCAGAAGGGGGAGTGTCATTATTGCCAGACCCCCCACAGCCCGCAGGGTGTCCTCCATCGTCTTGAGAAACGCTCCTGCACCCAGCTCGAGAAAAACGCACGCGGCCAGCACGATGAAACCCTGCACGAACATACCCCTTGTTTCCCTCGTGGAAGGCACTGCCCCACCCAATGCTCCTCTCCTCTCCTTCTATAAAAAATCGTGAAAGCATGCACAGCATCCAAACGCTGGAAATGCCTGAAGACGCTTCTATGCCCTCTGCGGTAGAGTTAAATACTCCTTTAAAACTAAAGATGCGGGGGGCTGAAGGGATGGAGATAACCACGGGTAAATTCGAGGGGATCACACACATATCAAACAGGGATGGGCTTTTCATGATGGTCGCAACAGACCAGCGCGGATCTCTGAAGAAGATGATAAACCCGGAGAATCCAAAGGCCGTGACCGACGAGGAGCTGAAGAGAACCAAGATATCCCTGATAAAGTGCCTGGTTGGGAGGAGGAGCGGTGGAAAGGCAACCGGGGTGCTGGTGGACCCGGAGTACTCGTATGAGAGGAGCTTCCTGAAAATGTGTGACATACCCGCAAACGTGGGGGTGCTGATGGGCATAGAGTCCACCGGGTACGGTGGACAGGGTGAATATGCTCCCAAGGTTGGAATATTTGGGGGACTGACTCCAGACGAGGCTGTGAGGAGGATAAAGATGAGGGGGGCCTCCGCGGTCAAGATGCTGGTCTACCACAGGGTGGACAGCCCCACCCACGAACATCAGGAGGCCATGATCAGGGCGGTCGGGGAGGCCTGCGTCAGATATGATATCCCCTTCCTGCTCGAGCCGATGTCGCACCCGATTCAGGGGGGCCCGGACAGGAAGAAGGATCCGAAGGAATTTGCCAGGATCAAGCCCGACCTGGTCATAAGCACGGCCGCCGAGCTCACAAAGCCTGAATACCACGTGGACATACTGAAGGCGGAGTTCCCTCTGGACCTCAAGTACGCCGAGGAGCTTGGACAGGACCCAGCGGAGGCATGCAGGGAGTTGACGGAGTCCAGCAGAATTCCTTGGGTGGTTCTGAGCGCTGGCGTGGATTTCGAAGAGTTCAGGGAAAACGTGAAGTATGCCGTGAAGAACGGGGCATCAGGATTTCTTGCGGGCAGGGCCATATGGAAGGAGGGCGTGAGCAGAAGGGATATCGAGGAGTTTTTGCTCACGACCGGGGTGAAGAGGCTCAACGAGCTCTCTGATCTTGTTGAGAGGCATGCCACGCCCTGGTACAGGAAATACGCGGGGCGCCTTGATGAAATAGAAGTGGTGCGGGGCGAGTGATTGAGGATCGGGATACTGACGGGGGGCGGTGACGCCCCGGGATGTAACGCCGTTATAAGGGCGGCAGTTAGGAAAGGCATACTCAACTATGGGTACGAGATGTTCGGCATACGGGATGGCTGGCAGGGGCTACTGACCGGAGAGGTATCTAAACTTACCCTCAATGATATCTCTGGAATCCTGCCAAAGGGAGGAACCATCCTAGGAACATCAAGGACCAATCCATTCAAAAAGGATGGCGGCCCAGAGAAGGTCCTCGAGAACATAAAGAGGTACGGGCTGGACTGCCTGATCGCAATAGGTGGCGATGACACCCTGAGCGTTGCACAGAGGCTCCATGAGATGGGCATCAAGGTTGTTGGGGTTCCAAAGACGATTGACAACGATCTTGCGTGCACGGACTACACATTTGGATTCGACACAGCGGTCTCGATCGTGGCAGAGGCGCTTGACAGGCTGCACACCACTGCAGAGTCCCACCACAGGGTACTGGTGGTAGAGGTCATGGGGAGATACACGGGCTGGATAGCGCTGTTCGGGGGCCTCGCGGGGGGAGCTGACTTCATACTGATACCCGAAAAGCCTGCGTCTATTGAAGAGATATGCGATGCTATAAAAAAGAGAGAGGAAAGGGGCAAAACCTTCAGTATAATAGTGGTCGCCGAGGGTGTAAAGATAAACGGTCAAGAGGTCGCCCAGACCAAAACAAAGGATGAGTTCGGGCACGTCAGGCTGGGTGGAATTGGGTACTATCTTGCTGAGAAGATAGAGGAAAAAACTGGGTTGGAAACCAGGGCAATCGTGCTTGGACATCTGCAGAGAGGCGGCACCCCAACGGCCTACGACCGCATACTTGCCACAAGATTTGGAATTGCAGCAATCGATCTGGTGCACGAGGGCAAATTTGGGACCATGCCCGTGCTCCAAGGAGACGACATAGTGACTGTGCCCATAAAGGACGCCATAGCTAATAGAAAGCCTGCCGACCTTAGGCTATATGACATTGCGAAGATCTTCTTTGGTTAATCAGACTATTTCAACATCTCCAACAGGAGAAGCTTCAGCTCCGACATGTCCTTTACCATCCAGTCTGCATGAACGTTTACCCCGATCACCCTGCACCCTGCACTTTTTCCAGCAAGAAGATCCGACTCGGTGTCGCCCACCATAACCACATCATCGACCGAAACGCCGAGCCTTTCACATGCCTCGATCACCATGTCTGGGCTGGGCTTCTTGTTTCGAACATCGTCTCCCGTCACGACCACATCAAAGTATTCTTTGAGTCCAAACATCTCTAGCTCCTTCAGCGTGTTCTTTTTTGGGGTGTTGGTCACAAGCCCAAGTTTTACCTTTTTGCTACAGAGCTCAAGGACCTCCCTTGCGCCCGGAATGGGCTTTGCCATCCACAAATTGTCGATCTGTCTGGCATTGCAGTAGGAGAGGGCGTCCGAGCCAAGATGCTTAAAGCCCTTTTCGGAGCTGTGCCCCCAGTATTCCCTTATGAATTCATCCTTGGATATCTCCCTCTGCCCATATTTTCTATAGGTATCGTTGAAAGCCCTGACCCAGCATTCTACGGTGTCTATCAACACGCCGTCCAGATCGAAGAGAATTGCCTTTATCCCCATGTTGACCAAGAAACCTCTGACGGGCCCATATTAAACTTTGGTCGCATATCTGAGGGCTTTTAGAAAGCAACTCAATTTGCCCAACATGCGCTCCTCGTCCCCGCTCTCTCTTGAGATTATGTCTATCAGGGCGCTTCCAACAATCGCACCATCCGCACCTATCCTGCCTATTTTTCTGACTTGGGACGGGGAGGAAACTCCAAAGCCTACCGCCACAGGGATGTTGCCCTTAATTTTCTTTATTCTCTTCACAAGCGAGCCTATGCTATCTGATATCTGCCTTCTCGCCCCGGTAACCCCAAGCACGCTCACTAGATAAACAAATCCCGTGCTCGCCTCCACTATCCCCTTCAGCCTCGGATGGGTGCTTGTGGGAGCTGCAAGAAAGATTGTGTCCACAGAATACCTTCTTGCGACCCTCAACAGGTGACTTCCCTCATCTATTGACAGATCGGGGACTATAATTCCATTTATCCCGCTTTTTACGCATCTCCTCAGGAAACGTGAAGCTCCCATCCGGAGCACCGGGTTATAATATGTAAGCGCTATCAGCGGCACTGAAACCGCCGCACGAATATCCTCTGCAACATTGAAATACACCTTCGGGGTTACCCCGGCCGCAAGCGCACGCTGGGAGGCAGCTTGGATGGTGGGGCCATCAGCAATCGGATCGGAAAAACACAGGCCAAGCTCTATCATGTCTGCTCCAGCTCTCGCCAGCTCTTTCGCTATCCGGACTGTGGATTCAGGACTGGGGTCCCCCACCATGATAAACGGGATAAGCGCCACTCTCCCTTCGTTCCTCGCCTCATCGAACTTTTCTCCTATCTTCCCCACTTTCGAACCTCCGCTTTCTCCGCCAAGCTCGCATCTTTATCTCCGTGCCCTGAGAGGTTGACCAACACCAGCTTATTCCTGAACATCCGCCTGTGCCTTACCAGGTACGCCAACGCGTGCGCAGATTCCATTGCCGGAATTATCCCCTCAGTGCCAGAAAGAAGGCCGAAGGCATCCAGCGCCTCCCGGTCAGGCACCGCGTCATATTTCGCCCTTCCGATGTCCTTAAGCATCGAGTGTTCCGGCCCCACCCCTGGATAGTCCAGCCCTGCCGCAACGCTGTGGGTTGGCATTATCCTCCCGTACCTGTCTTGGAGAACATACGTGTAGCAACCGTGAAGAACCCCTGGAGTCCCCGCACACAGCGAGGCTGCATGTTTTTCCGTCATCAAACCTTCTCCCCCTGCCTCAACGCCATACAGCTTTACTGGGTCGTCCAGAAAATCGTAAAATATGCCAATAGCATTGCTTCCTCCACCAACGCATGCGACAACCGCGTCCGGCAACCTTCCTTCCTCCCTGAGCAACTGGGATCTCGCCTCAGCTCCGATAACCCTCTGAAAATCCCTAACGATCGTCGGGTACGGATGTGGGCCCACCACAGAGCCAAGAAGATAGTGGGTGTTCTCCACATTTGTCGTCCAGTCCCTAAGAGCCTCGTTTATGGCATCCTTCAGGGTGCACGTACCAGCGTTGACCGGAATGACCCGGGCGCCTAGAAGCCTCATCCGAAACACGTTGTGTCTCTGCCTCTCCATGTCAGTCGTTCCCATGTATATGTCGCATTTGAGTCCCAGCATCGCGGAAGCTATCGCCGTAGCAACTCCGTGCTGCCCCGCGCCGGTCTCCGCTATTATGCGGTCCTTCCCCATATATCTCGCCAGCAGCGCCTGACCTATCGCGTTGTTTATCTTATGAGCGCCTCCGAGGAGCAGGTCCTCCCTCTTCAGGTAAACCTTGGCCCCCAAGCGTGCGCTGAGCCTCCTTGCGTGATAAATGGGGGTCGGCCTGCCCGCGTAGCTCCTCAGAAGCTCCAGGTACTCATCTTGAAATTCCCTATTCTTCTTTATTCTGCCGTGCGCCCTCTCCAACTCCTCGAGGGCCGGCATCAATGTCTCGGGAACAAACCTTCCCCCATACTTCCCGAAATATCCTCTTCTGTCCGGGTATCTTCCCTTAAGACGCATTCGTCCACCTCAGTGTCCCCTGACGCTCCGGACGAATCTCCGCATGAGTTCCCGGTCCTTTATGCCGGGAGATACCTCGATGCCGGTCGCCACGTCCACACCGTCTGGAGAGACCACATCAATAGCCTTCCTGACGTTATCCGGATTTAGACCGCCTGCAAGCAAAACTGGTTTTCCTATTTCCCTTCTGATACTGGAGCTCACCCTCCACTCGTGCGTCAGCCCTGTTCCTCCTCCATGAGGACTATTCGTGTCCAGCAGCACAAGATCACAGAGCTCTGAGATCCTCCTCGCCCTTACAAGCAGCTCATCTAACCTTGCCTTCTCACGAGGTATTGGAACCACGCCGATGAGCCTGAAACCTGTTCTCTCTCTCATCTTCTCAATGAACTCCGGGGGAACATTGTGGTGAAGCTGGATGAAATCCGGCTTCAGCTCCCCTCCTATCCTCTCGACCTCCTCCATGCTCCCCAGCATTGTGACAACCACTCTCATTGTGCCGGGCTCTAGGGCGGCGAAAACCTCGGCAGCCCGGGACAGGGAAATACATCTTGGGGACCCCTTTACGAGAATAACGCCTATCATGTCAACGCCTAATCTGCTCGCAAACTCCGAGTCCACCGGCCTCGTGAACCCACACATCTTTATCAACAATCCCCTCACCTCGCCATCACCAGCGATCTCACCTTCCCCTTCACGTCCCTGGATTTCATTATGGCGCTCCCGACAAGCACCGCGTCCGCCCCCCATTCAATTACCTTCCTCACATCTTCGGGTCCACTTATTCCGCTCTCGCTGATGACCGTGTGCTCCTCCGGGATAAGATTGATGAGGTCCGCAGTTCTGTTCAGATCAACCCTGAGTGTCCTCATGTCCCTGTTGTTGATCCCAACCATGTCGGCGCAAGAGGATACCCCTATCTCCACCTCTCCCTCCTCGCCGACCTCCACCAAGGTCTCCATCCCAAGTTGACGGGACAGGTCAACAAACCTCTTCGTCTGATCTCCCAAGACGCTGACCATCAGCAGGACCGCGTCGGCTCCGACTGATGCTGCCTCGTAGACCTGGTACTCATGCACGATTATGCTCTTGTAAAGGACCGGGACCTCAACTGCACTTCTAACCGTCCTCACCGTCATCGGACTCCCTCCAAAGTACCTCTGCTCTGCCAGAACAGATAACCCCACAGCTCCTCCTTCCACCATATCCCTCGCCAGCACGCGCGCGTCTCCGCTCTCCCTTATGCGTCCGTGAGAGGGGGAAGCCCACTTCAGTTCGGCGACCAGAGGCACATGCGGGGCCCTCTCGATAGCTCTTAAAAGACTCCTCCCTCTCACCGCACGGCTGATTTCAATCGGATTTTTCCTCGCTTTTGCCTCAACATCCCTGCGAATCTCCTTCACCATCGTCTCAAGGAAGCCCACACCTCTCCCTCCATTCCCTGAGCTTTTGAAGATCGCCCCCAGTGGCGCGGACGAAGTCCTCAACCTTCCTGTACGCCCTTCCGGACTCAACAGACTCTGCAGCGAGCAACACTCCCTCCTGCATGCTGCTGGCTCTTCCACCTAGAAAGATAACCGCCCCAGCGTTCAGAAGCACCATATCCCTCGCCCCACCGGGTTGACCCAATAGCGCGCCTAGGAACATTCGGATGTTCCTCTCGAGATCCCCGCCCCTTATCCTGTCCTCCTCTATCCTCCTCATGCCGAGGTCCTCCGGTCTGATCACATAGCTCGATATCCTGCCATCGTTCAGCTCCGAAATGAGAGTCTCGCCCGTAATCGATATCTCGTCGACACCGCTCATGCCGAAGACAACCATCGCCCTGGCCCTGCCCAGCTCTCTGAGGGCCAATACCATCTTCTCAACAAGATCCTGCGCACACACGCCAAGCAGCTGAACCTTCACGTTTGCGGGGTTGGTGAGGGGACCAAGAAGGTTAAACACAGTTCTGAACCCCAGCTCCCTCCTCACGGCCGCCACGTTGGCAGCTGCTGGGTGAAATCTGGGTGCAAACATGAACCCCACGCCGGCCTCCTGGATACATCGCTCTACCTCCTGAGGGGGAAGGTCTATTCTTGCCCCTATTGCCTCAAGCAGATCAGCGCTCCCGACCCTACCAGTGACAGCACGATTCCCGTGCTTCGCTATGGGCACTCCAGCTCCAGCCGCAACGAACATGGCCGCTGTGCTCACGTTCATCGTCTTGACGCGATCCCCCCCGGTGCCGCAGGTGTCAACCAGCATGCCTTCCACCTTGGGACTAACTTTAAACGAAAACCTCTCCATGACTCTAGCAAACGCTACAACCTCGTCCACGGTCTCCCCCTTGGTTCTCAAAGCCGCCAGGAATGCTCCAACCACGGCCGGGGGAGCGCGACCGGATATTATCTCCTCCATTGCCCCCTCTGCCTCCTCCGAATGAAGATCTTTTCTTTCCACAACCTTATGCAGGGCGCTCAGGAGCGGTCCGTTCATGGCTCCATCTCCAGGAAGTTTCTCATTATCCTCATCCCGTGATCGGTCAGTATCGACTCGGGGTGAAACTGGACGCCAAAAACCGGAAGCTCCCTGTGCTCTATTGCCATTATCTCTCGGTCCTCATCATCGGTGCGGGCGGTAATCCTGAGGGAAGACGGGATGGAGGTTTCCTCAAGGACGAGGGAGTGATATCTGGTTGCCTGAAATGGGCTGGGAACTCCGGCAAATAGCCTGCTGCCATCATGTGTTACCTTTGAAACCTTGCCGTGCATCAGATTTTTCGCCTGAACTACCCTGGCCCCGAACACATGGCCTATCGCCTGGTGTCCAAGACACACGCCCAGGATTGGAACTCTCCCTGCGAACCTTCTTATTATATCCGGGGTGAACCCAGCGCCTTCAGGCCTGCCAGGTCCAGGGGAGATTATCAGCTTCTCAGGCCTCTCCGCCTCAACGTGCTCTGGGGAGGTTCTGTTTGTTAACACCACCGGCTCTGCCCCGAGCTCGCCCACGCACTGCACCAGGTTGTAGACGAAGCTGTCTATGTTGTCTATAACGACTACACGCATCCCGCAGCCTCCATAAGCGCCCTGGCCTTGTTTTCCGTCTCGTAGTACTCCTTCCATGGGATGGAATCCGCCACCACCCCTGCTCCTACCTGAACAGAGGCCCTCTCCCCCTCTACCACCATGGTCCTGATGGTTATCGCCATGTCCAGATCCCCCGTGTAGCTCAGACATCCGACTGCCCCCGCGTACACACCCCTTCGTGAGGGCTCGAGTTCATCTATTATCTCCATCGCCCTCACCTTGGGAGCGCCTGTAACAGTTCCGGCTGGGAACGTCACCGCCAGCGCATCAAGTCCTGCCGCATCGCTCCTCAACTCCCCCACCACCCTGGACACAAGATGAACCACATGACTGTACCTCTCAATCTTCATGAACTCCTCCACCCTCACGGAGCCAAACCTGCATACCCTGCCCAGATCATTTCTGCCCAGGTCCACGAGCATCACGTGCTCCGCGCGCTCCTTTTCATCCGCTACAAGCTCCTTCTCGATCAAACTTCTTCTCCTCCCCCCGCTCAGTCTCCTTGTGCCGGCTATGGGGCGGGTCTCTACCCTCCTCCCATTAACCTTCACGAGTACCTCTGGACTGGATCCAACGATGGTCCTCGAGGGAAATTCAAAAAGAAACATGTAGGGAGAAGGGTTTATCCTCCGGAGCCTTAGATAAAAGCCCCTCAAAGGCGGGGGAGGAGTCATGTCGATCCTCCTAGAAAGAACGGCCTGGATGATATCCCCGCTCCTTATGTACGCCTTTGCCGCACTGACCATCTCCTCAAATCTTTTCCTCGAGATGCTAACTCCTGCCGTAGGTTTTTCACGGGATTCTTCTGGGCTAGATGAGAAAACTTCACTCCCGGGACTGGTCTCGATTTTTTCCCCATCAACGTACGGCACGAGCGAAAGATGAACGTTCGCGCCGGATACATGATCAAAGAGAACGATCCGGCCGGGTACCATGAATTCTATCTCTGGCACCGGGTCTTTTTCCACGCGCACGTTGGGATCGGTCAGGGCATAATCATACCCTATGTAGCCGAATGCTCCAACCGCATACCTGTTTAAAGCACCCCGGACTTTAACCCCTCCTAGCATCAGGGCCCTTCCGACCGCCCTCAGCATGTCTTTCTCCGGGTGTGCTGTTTTCTCCGAGAGTCTGACCACCTCTGCGTTTCCCTCCACCTTGAGCTTGCTGCCTATCGCCATCACGTGCAGCAGGGGATCTGAGCCTATTATGGAATACCTTGCAGACTCGCCCGGCCTCTCCGCGGACTCCAAGAGAAAAGAGGGCGCACCTCCTCGCCTGATCTTGAAATACGCAAGAGCCGGATCTTCCGGACCCTCCCAGCGCGATATTTCCGGGACTAGGACCAAGCCCTCCCCGACGCGCTCTGCGCTCATTCCATTCCCTGCCATGTTTCTCCCGAAATTTCTATTTAATGTATTATTTAAGACTTTAGTGTATTTTTTTGTACATTCTCGGTTTATAAGCCTCCCCCCCACAAAACTACGGGGTGGTAGAATGGAGAGAATGCACGAAGATGAGGCGGGTATAAAGGGAAACGTCCCAACTCTCAGGTTGGTGGCACTCAGGGGAGATGGCAACCCATACACCGTAAGCATACCTGTGAGGAACGGCATGTTCTCCTTAGTGCTTCCTAATGGATACGTGAGCTGGCCGGCTGGAAAACCTTACCCGGAATCGATAAGAGTAAGCCTAGAACACGACACGCTGTGGGTGAACTTTGGCTTCTCGAGGGAGTTCGGCTTCTATGTTTCCCTGAAGGCAGGCAAAAACGGTGGAAGGGGCGTCAGGTCTTGGCGAAATACCGGTTGATGCCGTTGATCATGGCCTCGACGCTGGCTATCACCACATCCTCCCTGACGCCCTTGGCAGTGTAGAGGTTTCCCCGCTCGTCCTCAAGCTTCACAGTCACCTCAGCTAGAGCGTCACTGCCTCCAGTGATGGCGTCGAGATGATACTCCTTCAACCTTAATCCTGAGATCTCCTTCATGACGTTCCTGATTGCCCCTATAGCGGCGTCCACCGGCCCCACTCCGGTCGCCGACCCAATCCTCTCCTCTCCCCTGAACGATATCCTCACCGAAGCCGTGGGAGTTATCGTGCTCCCAGTGGTCACAGTGACCTCCTTTAATGCCACGGCCTTTTCCTCCTCTGGCAGGGTGCCTATCACGCTTTCGGCTATCGCCCTGAGATCCGCATCCGTGACCCTCTTTCCCTTGTCTCCCAGCTCCTTTATGCGACGGGTGATCTCTACCAGCCTGCTCTTGCTGGTTTTTATGCCCAAGTCCTCAAGCTGCTTTTTGACTGATTTTGTCCCGGCATGCTTGCCCAGCACCAGCCTCCTGTGATGACCCACGAGCTCCGGTGAAAGAGGCTCATAGGTGCCAGGGAAGCTGAGAACTCCGTGAACGTGGACTCCTGCCTCATGGGCAAAGGCATTCTCCCCCACAATCGCCTTGTTCGGGGGAACCTGAACTCCCGTGAGCCTCTCCACCAGCTCTGATGTCTCCACCAGGAGTTCGGTCCTCACCTTGGGCCTTATGTTGTAAAACGCCCTAAGCCCTATCACGACCTCCTCTAAGGAGGCGTTTCCAGCCCTCTCCCCCAGCCCGTTCACCGCAACGTGCACCTGTTCAGCTCCGGCCTCAACCGCGGCGAGGGAATTTGCCACCGCGAGCCCAAGATCGTCGTGACAGTGCACGCTTATTGGCACTTCTATCTTCTCTTTTATCTCAGAAATCAGGTAGTTCATCGCCCTGGGGGTTATCACCCCCACTGTATCAGGCACGTTTATCCTGTCGGCTCCGGCCTCAACCGCTCTCCTGTAGGCCTCCTGCAGGAACCCCAATTCGCTCCTGCTCGCATCTTCTGCGGAAAACTCCACCTTAACGCCCTGTTTCTTGGTGTACCTCACCCACCTGGATATTTCTTCCAAGACCTGCCGCCGGGTCATGCGCAGCTTGTGCTTCAGGTGGATATCGGAAGTCGCGATGAACACGTGGACGCATGAAACCCCACACTTGATCGCTGTATCTATGTCCTCCCTGGTGCACCTCGCAAGCGCGCATATCTCCGACCTGAACCCTGAATTCGCTATCGCCGTGACAGCTGCCCTCTCTCCTTCCGAAACAACTGGAAATCCCGCCTCTACAGCGTCCACCCCTAACTTGTCCAGCTGGCGAGCAATGAGGAGTTTCTGGTCAGGCGTGAGCGAGACCCCCGGCGTCTGCTCGCCGTCACGAAGGGTCGTGTCGAAGATCCTCACATATTTTGGAAGGCGCAGATCCCTCCCAGCAGCCTTTATTAACTCGCTAACGTATACCCTCCTTTCCATGCATGTCCCTGAACTTAATAGGAGGAGTTAATTAATAATCCTCACCAGTGAGTAGGGGATACCATGCCAGCCAGGATAACTGTGCTTGACACAACACTCAGGGATGGAGAGCAGACGCCGGGGATAGCGCTCACCCCAGATAAAAAGCTCGAGATAGCCATGGCTCTGGACGAGCTAGGGGTAGACGTGATAGAGGCAGGGAGCGCGGCAACGTCTGACGGCGAAAGGAAGGCTATAAAGATGATAGTGAAGGAGGGCCCGGAGGCGGAGATATGCAGCTTTGTACGGGCGCTCAGGGAGGACGTGGACGCGGCGCTGAGATGTGAGGTGGACAGCGTGCATCTGGTCGTACCGGTTTCGGAAACTCACATGAGGTACAAGCTCCGCAAGAACAGGTCACAGGTTAAGAAAATGGCCTTTGACGCAATGCAGCACGCGCTTGATCACGGACTCAAGGTCGAGCTCTCCGCAGAGGACGCCAGCCGTGCGGATCCATCCTTTTTGAGGGAATTTCTTTTGGAAGGGGTGAAGGGGGGGGCCCATCGGGTCTGCCTCTGCGACACGGTTGGAGTTCTCACACCCGAGAGGTCAAAATCCCTGTTCTCCGAGTTCTCGAAGCTCGTGAAGGTTCCCCTCGCAGTCCACTGCCATGATGATTTCGGGATGGCCACCGCTAACACCCTGCAGGCCGTGCTGGGCGGGGCCAGGGAAGTGCACGTCACTGTGAATGGGCTGGGGGAAAGGGGTGGAAATGCGGCGCTTGAGGAGGTGGTGCTGGCCCTCTCTCACCTCCACGAACTCAGGACCGGAATAAGGCTGAAAAAGCTCTATCAGACCTCAAAGCTGGTCGAGAGGTTAACGGGAATTCCGCTTCCTCCGAACAAGGCGGTCGTTGGGGAGAACGCCTTCACGCACGGTGCTGGAATCCACGCCCACGGGGTTCTCGCACACCCATCAACCTATGAGCCAATATCTCCAGAGGCCGTGGGGCACCACAGAAAGCTCGTCTTTGGAAAACACGCTGGAATCCACGCGATAGAGAGCGAGCTCAAGAGGCTCGGGCTCAAACCGACGAAGCCTCAGCTGAAGGAGATAGTCTCCCAGGTGAAAAGGCTTGGTGATCAGGGGAAGCTGGTGACAGACGCAGAACTCGGAGCAATTGCCAATGAGGTGATGGGAAGACGTCCGGAGGATGTGGTGAGGCTGATGGAACTCACTGTGATCAGCGGAAACAGGGTGACGCCAACCTCCTCGGTCAAGGTGAAGTTCGGAGACAGGGAGATCACGGAATCCGGGGTGGGGGTCGGCCCGGTGGACGCAGCGATGAACGCAATAAGGAAGATCGTGGAGGACATGGCGCACATAAGGCTCGTGGAATACCACGTAGACGCCATATCGGGGGGAACCGACGCCCTCGTGAGCGTAATTGTGAAGCTCACTGACGGCAGGAGCATCGTGACCGCGAGGGGCACAAGCGGGGATATAATAATGGCGAGCGTCCAGGCGCTCCTGAATGGAGTGAACCACCTGCTAGGGAGAAAGAGGTGAGGAAGCTGCCGAAGATATCGCCGCAGGAGGAGGAAACGCGCCTCAGGGTGCCGCAGAAGGGGGAGATCCTGGGGACTGTCGAGCAGATGTTCGGATTCGACCGCCTCAGGGTGAGATGCAGGGATGGAAGGGTGAGGAACTGCAGGATACCCGGGAGGATAAGGAAGAGGCTGTGGGTGAGGGAGGGGGATGTGGTGATAGTCAAGCCGTGGCCGGTTCAGGGGGAGGAGAGGGGAGATATAGTCCACAGGTACACCTCGACTCAGGTTGAATGGCTGAGAAAGGAGAAGCTCTGGGAGTAGCTGGATGCCCTCTGACATCGATTCCCTTCTCAGGAGGCTGGAGCGCAGAAAGCCCGAGCGCCTGGAGAAGGACTCGGAGATATTCAAGATAATGGAGAGGGTGTTCGACACCGCGACCCTCCTGGCGCTCTACCGCATGATAAACAGGGGCGTGATAGACGTTTTTTACGGGGCTGTGTCCACAGGCAAGGAGTCCAATGTCTTCTGCGCCATCGACAGGTCGGGAAACTACGTGGCTGTGAAGATATACAGGGTTGCGACGTCCAACTTCAAGAGCATGCGCAGGTACCTCATTGGCGATCCGAGGTTCAGAGAAGTGCCGAACGACAGGAGGGAGGTGGTATACGCCTGGGCAACGCGGGAGTTCAAGAACCTTCAGAAGGCAAGCGAGGCCGGAGTTCCGGTTCCCCGTCCGATAGACTGCGAGAACAACGTGCTTGCCATGGAATTCGTGGGGGAGGAGGGTGTGCCCTATCCCAGGATGAAGGATGTCTCACCTGAGAATCCCTCAGGGACCTTTGAGGTGCTGGTAAAGGCCGTGGGAACCATGTATTCAGAGGCTGAACTCGTGCATTCCGACCTCAGCGAGTACAACGTGCTGCTCACCCCCGATCCTGTCATAATAGACCTGTCGATGGGAACTGATGTGAGGAGCCCGATGGCCAGGGAGTACCTAAGGCGCGACGTGGAGAACCTCGCAAGATACTTTTCGCGTCTGGGGGTCAGCGTTCCCGATCCAGTGAGCCTCATAGAAAAAATCACAGGCGGGTGCCCTGGAACTCGCTGAAATATCGTTATAAGCCATCGTGTTAAAGCGTGTTCTGAGCAAGATGTCGCTGACGCCCACGAAGTACATATGGATGGACGGAAAGCTGGTGCCCTGGAAGAGGGCAACGGTTCACGTCTTAACCCATACCCTTCACTATGGGCTTGGAGTCTTCGAGGGGATACGGTGCTACAGGACCCCGAGAGGCCCGGCGGTGTTCAGGCTCAGGGAGCACGTGGAACGTCTGGAGAACTCCGCAAAAGTTGTTGGAATAAAGATCCCGTACACCCGAAAACAACTGATGGAGGCCACCAAGCGCACCATAAAGGCCAACAGGATGGAGGAGTGCTACATCCGCCCAATAGTCTTCTATGGATACGGAGTTATGGGGCTAAGTCCGGCTGGTGCGCCGGTGAATACAGCTATCGCGGTCTGGCCTTGGGGCACCTATCTGGGGACCGAAGGACTTGAAAAGGGAGTTAGGGCGAAGATATCTCCGTGGGTCCGCATTCATCCGAGCATCCTCCCGCCACACGCAAAGCTTGTGGCAAACTATGCCAACTCCATCCTCGCCAAGGTGGATGCGCTGAAGTCTGGATATGACGAGGCGATACTGCTCAACACAAAGGGATATGTGGCTGAGGGGCCGGGGGAAAACGTGTTCATCGTGAAAAGGGGAAGGCTTATAACCCCACCTCCGTCCGCGGGGGCGCTTCCGGGCATCACGAGGGACTCCATAATGCGGATAGCCAGGGACCAGGGCATCCCTGTCGAGGAGAAGGACTTCAGGCCGGAAGACATGTATCGGGCAGATGAGGCTTTCTTCACCGGGACTGCCGCCGAGGTCACGCCGATAAGGGAGGTCAGCGGAAGAAAGATCGGCGCTGGAACGCGGGGGCCGATGACCGAGAAACTCCAGCGGATTTTCTTTGACGTCGTTCGGGGCAGGGAACAAAGGTACGAATTCTGGCTGGACTATGTTGAATGAAACGGAATAAGCGCATCTTTACAGGGAAAACATGTTTTTCCATGTAATCCTCACCACCAGGTGCAATTTACAGTGCAGATACTGTGAGGGGGAGTCCTATGAGGACATCTCGATGCCCCTCCAGGACTGCGACTACTCCCTGCCGGAGCGTCCCGCGTATGCCCTCGAGGAGCTGAGGAGGTTTCTGGACAGGGACCCGAATCCCGTGGTGATATTCTACGGCGGAGAGCCCCTCCTGGCCCTAGACCTGATGTACTGGATAATGGAAAGCATCCCAAAGGCGGCCTTCATCGTTCAGACAAACGGCACGCTCCTGAATGAGGTTGACGCCAGATACCTGCAAAGACTTCACACTATAGCAGTTTCCATAGATGGGAACGAGGCACAGACCGACCTGAACAGGGGGAGGGGGACGTTCAGGAGGGTGATTGATAACCTCAAACGGGTGCTGGAGCTGGGATTCAATGGTGAGCTGATTGCCAGGATGACGGTGATGGAGCCTTTGGACATATATGCTCAGGTCAGGTGGCTGATCGAAAATGATGAATTTCCGTTCACCTCAGTCCACTGGCAGCTCAACGCCGGATTCTGGAACGACTGCTCCAGGCGAGACTTCAGGCGCTGGGCGCTGGAGGTTTACAACCCGGGCGTGAGGAAGCTCGTGAGGTACTGGGTGGACAGGATGGAAATGACCGGAAATGTCCTGAGGATATATCCCCTTCTGGGCATTGCTGAGAGCCTCCTGAAGGGCGAGAGATCTGAGCTCAGGTGCGGCGCCGGGTGGGCGAACTATGCCATACAGACCGACGGGCACGTCATACCGTGTCCCGCGATGTGGGGCATGAGAAAATATTACCTGGGGCACATAGGAACCGATGACCCGCTTAGCCTGAGAAAGGTGTTCGTCGGAGAGCCCTGCACCTCATGCGACGTGCTGGAGACGTGCGGTGGGAGATGCCTGTATGCGAACGTGATGGGGAGATGGAGCGCCGAGGACTATGAGATCGTGTGCAGAACTGTGAAAAACCTCGTGGACGCGATAGCGGGGGAGGTTCCAAGGATAAGATCGCTCATCAACGAGAGAGTGGTGGGGCTAGAGGACTTCACATATATGAAGTACAACGGCTGCGAGATAGTACCATAGATTATTATAAACGGGGAACCAAGTTGGGGGAGAACATGAAATACTCGATAGAGATGAGCGGGCTCACAAAATACTTCAACGGATTTCCTGCCCTTCAGAACTTTCACCTCAAGGTCGGGGAAAACGAGTACGTGGGGCTGCTTGGGCCAAACGGGGCCGGCAAGAGCACCGTCATGAAGATACTATGCGGACTGATCAGTCCAAGCGGCGGGCAGGCGAGGGTGTGCGGATTTGACGTGAGGACGCAGAGGGAGAATGCTCTCATGAAAACCGGGGCCATCGTTGAAACGCCAGAGTTCTACCCCTACCTGAACCCAGCCGAGATACTGGGGTATCTCGGGAGGCTCAGGGCAATGGATCCGGAAGCGATCGAGGAGAGAACCCAGGTCGTGCTCTCGATGGTCGGACTTGAGGAATGGTCCAGGGTCAGAGTGGGAAAGTTCTCCAGGGGCATGAAACAGCGCCTCGCGCTTGCCCAAGCCCTTCTTCACGATCCACAGGTCCTGATACTGGACGAGCCATCACAGGGGCTTGATCCCCGCGGGATGAAGGAGTTTCGCGACATCATTGGGCGGTACAGGGGCAAGAAGACCGTCTTCCTCGCATCTCATCTGATAGGCGAGGTTATCCAGATATGCGCCAAGGTGGCCATCATCGACAGGGGCAGGCTCAGGGCATTTGACACGGTCCAGAGGATAAGGAGGAGGTACGGGTCCATCGAGAGGGCCTACCTCAAGCTCACGGAGGGATCCGGCTGAGAGGCTCTGACAGGCTGAGGACGGTGGTGAAATACGAGCTTCTGAAGCAGGTCAGAAGATGGCGCTTTTACGGGGCCCTTGGCATCACGCTGCTCGCGGTGCTGCTCACGGTAGGGCTCTACCATGCGCTCGATATCCCCGGCAGGATGAACATTCCGGCTATGGTGATGGTGAGATATGACGCGGAGATATTCGCCATTTTCACGACTTCCATGAGCACCCTTGCGGTCATCGGTGCGGTGTTCTTCTCTGGAGACGCCATAGCATCGGAATACGAACATAGAACGGGATATATACTCTTCCCGAACCCCGTTAAAATCACAACAATTGTCATGGGCAAGTACATTGCGTGTCTCATCGCAACGTCCTCAATAATACTCGTTTCATACTCCGTCTCCGCCCTTGCCACGCTCGCCTTCTACGGTCGTGTACCTGCCGGCATGCTTGGTTCGCTCGGAATAGCGCTGATGCTCGGATGCATGGTGATAGGCCTCGCCTTTCTCTTCAGCTCTGTTCTGAAGGGAGGGATGGGGGCCACCGTGGCAACCCTTCTCACATACATGGTTGTCTTCTCCATAATCTCGGGGACCCTGTCGTACGCAGGATATGATCCATGGTTCATGCCGGACAGGGCGGGCGACTCCCTTGCCTCCACATATGGAATCCCCCTCGGAGAACTTGCAGGTGGAATGTACGGGGGAGGACGGTGGATGGCGGGAATGATACGGGCCAGCCAGGACCCGCTCGTGAGCTTCGCTGTCCTCACGGCCTATGCCGCGGTATTTCTGATCGCTGCCTTATGGAACTCCAAGCGCAGGGAGATGTCCTAGCGCAAGCTCCTTTTTCCCCCGTGCAGAGTATGCGTGATGGCATGCCCGAAAGTCTGCGCGAGGCCCTGAAGGGGATCGTCCCTGACCACCTGATGAACAGGATCAGGGCATTTGATGTTGTGGGGGATATAGCTGTGGTCAAGATACCCGAGGAGCTGTTGCCATGGCAGCATGAGATCGGGAAAGCTCTGCTGGGAGTTCACAAAAACATCAGAACGGTGCTCAAACAGACATCTCCGGTTGCCGGCGAGTTCAGAACAAGGGAACTCGAGATAATCGCGGGCGAACAAAAAACCGTGACGCTGCACAGGGAAAACGGGTGCGTATTCATGGTTGACCTGGCCAGGATGTACTTCTCCCCAAGGCTGGGCACAGAAAGGTTGCGCATAGCGAAGCTCGTGAGGCCCGGAGAAACCGTGACGAACATGTTCGCCGGGGTTGGGTGCTACTCGATAGTCATGGCTAGGCAGAGCCAGGCCTCCACCATCTACTCCGTGGACAAAAACCCTGATGCCTTCAGGTACATGGTGGAAAATGTGAGGCTGAACAAGGTGGGGGCCAGAGTTTTTCCCATACTGGGGGATGCCAGGGACGTGATAAAGGAAAAGATTCCGGGACTGGCCGATCGTGTTCTGATGCCCCTGCCCGAGCTCTCACACGAATTTCTGGAAACCGCTATCGCCGCGCTGAAGCCCTGCGGGGGTACAATCCATTTCTATGATTATGGGGAGGAGCCTGACGTGTACGGGCCGTCATTTAAATTCGTTTCCTTAACGGCCGAAAAATGGGGCTTTGAGGCAAACCTCATGGAAAGCAGGAAGATAAGGTCCTATGCTCCAAGGTGTTTCCATATAGTGCTTGATGTTCTCCTAACTAAGCGGTAGGAGACGCCTGACATCCATGTGATCCTCCAATTTTCTTGACAATCCTTCTGCCGCTGATCACCAGGGATCCTGTGTAACCACAGTTCCTGCACTCGTAGATGGACCAAAGCTGGGGCAGTCCTGAGGCCCACCTCAAACGGGCAGAGCCACATCTGGGGCAGTGCGGAGATACTTCCTTTCTTCTCAGAGTCCTCGCCTTTTAGAGCTGAATGAGATCCACCGTCACTCTTCCGTTATCCGAGATCTGTACCTCCGCCGCATTCCCCATGGTCGCGGGACCAGGATTCACTATAACGGTTCTGCCTATCTCATCAACGCCTCTCCCCTCATGAACGTGCCCGCACAGCACCAAAATGGGCTGCCTGGTTTCTATATACGCCCGGATGCTCTTGCTGCCCACATGCGTTCCGGCCTTTATCTCATCCACCTTGGTGCCGTATGGAGGCGCATGTGTTATGAGCACCATCTTCTCTGAACCCCCGCAGCTCAGGGAAGCCAGCTCTTCTGCTATCTCTCCCTCTGTGAGTTCAAACGGGGTGTTGAAGGGCGTCATGTTCGAACCGCCAAGACCTAAAAATGCTATATCCCCGATCCTTTCGCATTTCCTGTGCAGGTTCACGCCAAATTTCTCAAGAACCTGCACTATCTGCTTCGGATCGCAGTTCCCCGGAACTGCGAACGCTGGCACTCCCGCTGACTTGACCTGCTCAAGCATGCTCTCCACAACCTCCGGAGGCCCAAACTGCGTGAGATCTCCTATTATCACTATACAATCGTATCCGCCGGCGATCTTTTTCAGGAACCTGGTCTCGGCATTTGGGTCGCTGTGAAAGTCTGCAACAGCTAGTATCCTCACCAACTCACCGTTCTTATACATTCCCTGCTGATTAAAATGATTTTGGGTGCTCGAGTGGCAGGCGAAACGTTGGGGAAGTACAGAAGCGAAAAAATAGTCAGGAGAATAGCTGGTGAGATAAAGTCCATCATGCCCGACAGAAGAATAAAAATCGTGCACGTGTGCGGCTCACACGAGAGGACCATTGCAATCTTTGGCCTCAGGGAACTGTTGCCGGAAGGACTCGAGGTGTTCAGCGGGCCAGGATGCCCCGTTTGCTGCACTCCGGCACATGAGATAGATGAAGCTGTATCACTATCCATGAAGGGCATCACCATCACGACGTTTGGAGACATGCTCAGAGTGCCGGGCTCGAGCGGCTCGCTCGCCAAGGCCAGGGAAGAAGGAGGCGATGTGAGGGTGGTCTACAGCATCACGGATGCGGTAGAGATCGCAAGGAGAGAGCCGAGGAAGGAGGTTGTTCACATGGCGATCGGATTCGAAACCACGGCCCCGTCCACGGCCTCCATCATCCTCTCAGATCCTCCGGAAAACTTCAGCGTCCTCACCTCGCATCTGTTAATTCCTCCTGCCATGGAGTTCCTGCTTCAATCCGGTGAAACTGATATAGATGGATTCATATGCCCCGGGCACGTCTCAACGATAATAGGATCCCGGCCCTATGAGTCGCTCTCCGAGCGATACGAAGTCCCACAGGTGATAGCGCGGTTCGAACCCGTTGATGTGATGCTAGGCATATTAATGCTACTGAAGCAAATCAGGGGAAAGCGTCACGATGTTGAGATAGAATACACCAGGTCCGTCAAAAGGGAAGGAAATCCAGTGGCCCTTGGGCTGATCAACAGGGCATTCGTGAAAGTCGGGAAGGCATG
>JAWCKV010000002.1:0-47787 GCA_038851565.1 Hadarchaeales archaeon (SeqCode)
ACAGCGACCAGGACATCCCCAACCCTTATGGCCGGAGTTATGGTCTCCCCGACGACGTAGACATCCAGGTCAAGGTGCATGAGCCTCTTGGCGAACGCCTTGACGACAAGCCCGGACCTTCCACCCCCCACGACGAACACGCGCCTTGCGCTCAGCAGGATCTTCACAAAGCTCTCAACCTGCGACCTGTTGAGCTTCTTTGTCGTAGCCACGAGGTGTTCTATTATCTCCTCCATGGCCCTTCTGGTCTCTCGCATGCCCTCACACTGAAGACTTCACCTTGCCGTTTTAAAGTTTACTGGACATGGCCAAGAACATTTTATATTTTTCCGGGGCGATTACCACTGAGGGGCTCCATGCTGCATTTGCTCGGTTTTATGATGTTCGTTATAGGAGGCGCAATGTTTGTTCCGGCCTTTCTGGCCCCGTTTCTCAACGAGCTTTACCTCGTCCCCGCGTTTGCCCTCCCCGCTGTGATGGCAGTACTGCTCGGTTTTCTGCTCAGGCTGGAGCGCAAGCCGTCCGAGCTCACCCTGGGAAACGCCATGGTGGTGGTCACCGCGGTATGGTTGATATTCTCTGCCATCAGCTCCATCCCGTACGTTTTGGTAGGCATGCCGCTCGAGGACGCCTACTTCGAGAGCATGTCGGGCTTCACCGCGACAGGGCTCACTATGATCACAAATGTCTCTGCGATGCCGATGACAATGCTCTTCTGGAGGAGCTTCACGCAGTGGATAGGGGGGCTTGGCGTCGTTGTGCTCTTCCTGACGGCCGTTGTCGGCTTCGGCAGGGCTGCGAGAAAGCTTTACATCGCCGAGGCCAGAGTGGAGTTGCTCGAGCCAAGCATAAGGGACACCGCAAGATCCCTCTGGAAGATATACGTCGCGCTGACCGTGATTGGGATAGCCGGGCTTTACATAGCCTCCCTCCCAAATGCCTCCCTTTTTGAGGCAGTCAACCACGCAATGACCGGGATAGCCACGGGCGGGTTCTCAGTCAGGAACGATTCTTTCGCCTCATGTGGAACCCCAGCGCTTCTGGTGATGGTCCTGATAATGATGGCCGGCGCAACCAGCTTCGTCGTGCACAAGAGGTGGATGGCCGGAAAGTGGGGGGAGATTCTGAGGAACGTGGAGGTCAAGCTGATGTTGGCCATAATCGCGCTCTTCACGCTGGTCCTCACGTTGAGCGTGGGAGTTGGGAACGCGCTCTTTCAGGCGACCTCGGCCCTAACGGGCACGGGGTTCTCCACCTCGAACCTTGCGACATGGGGCGATGCTCAGAAGTCGCTCCTGACCCTGCTCATGATAATCGGCGGCGGATACGGCTCGACCTCCAGCGCCCTGAAGCTCATACGCATGGTCATCCTCGGGAAGTCGCTCTACTGGATGATAAGGAAGAGCTTTCTGCCCGAGAGGGCGGTGGTGCCGATGAAGATAGCGGGAAAGGAGTACAGCGAGAGGGAGATGATGGAGACGGCACTGTACGTCCTGATATACATAGTGGTCATGATAGCCGGAGCAGTGGTGCTGGTTGCCCTGGGGCACAGCATAGTCGATTCGATGTTTGAGTCCGCGTCGGCTCAGGGGAACGTGGGCCTGTCGGTCGGGATAACCTCCCCCCTCATGCCCCTGATCGGCAAGGTTTCACTGATAATACAGATGCTGGTCGGGAGGCTGGAGATAATCCCTGTGATAGCGTTTCTGGGCTATCTCTTCTCCAAGATCCCTCGTCCATCCAGTAAACCGTTATGAAGCGGCGGAAAAAGATGCCTTCCGGCCGGTTATTCCGTCCTTCTCGAGGGCGGGCGAACGAAGACCCTGTACTTATCCTCCCCCTTCAGCTCGCTCTCTATTCTCCTCGCTATCATGAGCTTCGGGTTCACAAGGCCCTTCACCCTTCTCTCCAGGTCCTCGAAGTCCGCGAAGGGTGCCCTGTTCCTCTCCTCTATTATGCTCCACATCAGCTTCTTGCCTATTCCTGGCAGAAGCTCCAGCTGGTGGAACCTCGTGGTGAGAGGGGCGGCGCGATTGAAGAACTCCACGAACCGCTCGGGATGCTCGGATATCAGCGCCTCTATGGCAAAAGGTAGCTCCGCTTTCGCCGCTGCCGTGAGGTCCTCGTATCCTATTCTCCTCTTTATCCTGTCCACCTTGTCCCTCTCTCCCTTCCCTATGAACACCACCTCGCGCGGGGAGAATGTCACTCCCTCGCGTGGAACAACCTCCAGCAGGGTGAAGAACGTATCCCCCAGTATCTGCGCCACCGGTTCCCTCAGGTGGATCGGCCTGGGGTCGTTCGGGTTTCCCTGGGGCAGAAAATCCAGTACTACCCCCCTGTCCTCATATTTCTTCTCCAAAAAGACCGCCTCCATCTCCCGGCAGTTCCATCATTTCCGGTATCCGTCCAGTATCTCCAGCACCTTTTTGATTTCCTCTTCGCTTGGTTTTGTTCTCTCCTTTGAGAATATGAGATCGAAATCCTCCTTCTTCTCAGGCATGAAGTCCATTATTGCGACCGCCTGGTGCTCCTTCAGTCCCGCCTCCAGCAGCTTACCCATCAGCTCGTCCGCCTTCTTCGGATCTATCTTTGTGAACTTCTGGGAGTAGTCATAAGTGAGCCTCTGCCCGTATTCCAGCTCCTCCCCCTCTTTCTTCCTGCGCTCCAGGATCTCCTTCACGCGCACCAGCGGGACTGTCCTTTCCCTGGCGACCTTTTTCCCTATCATCCCCTCACCATCCTTAAATGCTCGGGTCTTGAGATAATAACCTTCTCATTTCCCCCGTCCTTAATTCTGAGCAGGTATGCCCTGCCCCTCCTGCCCTCCACCACCGCGACCCTCCCGTGATAGCGGTGGTGCGGCTGTCCTTTAATGACAGAGGGATCTATCATTATCGTGACCTTGGAGCCCGCTGGAAAATCCTGCATCGACCTGCTGGGGGGAGCCAGTCCCCTCTCCCTCGGGTGCTTGGTCAGCTTTCCCCTGCTCTTGCTCCTCAGGCCCTTTGACCTTCTCGCCATGATAATCCCTCCAATAAGTTAGACCGTCAATTATTTAAGCTGCTTTTTAGCCGCGCTCTCCTTCATGAGCTTGGCCAGCGGCCCCGCCTTCAGCCCCCTGCCCTTTCCGAAGGTCTTGATGAGGCGCTTCATCATTTCGTACTGTTTCAGGAGCTCCCTAACGTCAGACTCGCTTGTGCCAGATCCCCTGGCAATTCTCCTTATCCTTGAGGCGTTGATCACCTTCGGATTATCCAGCTCCTGAGGGGTCATTGACTGCATAATCACCTTGAACCTCTTCAGCTTTTCCTCACCCACCCTCATCTGTTCCTCCGGTATCGACATCCCCACTCCCGGAAGCATCTGCATGACCTTCTTCAGGGGGCCCATCTTGCTCACGGCCTCGAGCTGTTTGTACACATCCCTTAGCGTCAGTTTGCCGCTCATCAGCGCCCTTGCCTCGTCCCCCTCGATCTTCTCGGCTTCCATGACTTCTTTCACCTTCCTGAGCAGGGTTTCCAGGTCCCCCATCCCCAGAAGCCTTGCCACAAATCTCTCGGGCACGAACGGCTCGATGTCCTCTATGTGCTCTCCAATCCCTATGAAGTCAATCGCAGCGCCTGTGGCTGCAACAGCCGATAGAGCTCCGCCCCCCTTGGCAGTTCCATCCAGCTTGGTCACGATGATGCCCCCTATTCCGGTGGCCTGGTTGAACGCCCTCGCCTGCTCGCGTGCCTGCTGGCCTATTGTGGCGTCAATCACCAGCATCACCCTGTCGGGCTTTATGGCCTCTGCTATCTGCTTCATCTCGATCATCAGCTCCTCCTCCTTCCTGTGCCTTCCTGCGGTATCCACCAGGATGAGCTCGAATCCCCGCTCCTTCATGCGCCTCACTCCCTCTGAAGCCAGCGATATGGGATCCTTGGCGTTAGGATCCCCGAAGACCTCTATCCCGGCCGGAGCACAGAGCTGAACCAGCTGCTCGTGGGCTCCGGGCCTGAACGTATCGGCGCACACCACCCCGACCTTGAAGCCCTTCCTGCCGAAGTACCTGGCGAGCTTTGCAACCGAGGTCGTCTTTCCAGAGCCCTGGAGCCCAACCATGAGCACCACCTTTGTGGACCTTGGCTGGATCGAGAAATCGGAAGGCCGTCCGAGGAACTTCGATAGCTCCTCGTAAACTATCTTCACCACGTGCTCCTTCCTGCTCATCCCGGGCAGGATTTTTTCCTCCAGCGCCCTTTTTTCTATGGTCTTGGTCAGGGAGAGCACCAGCTCCACGTTTACATCCGCCTGAAGGAGCGCCCTCTGGAGCTCCCTGACAAGCTCCTTTATCTCGTGCTCACCCACGTGTGACGACCTGGCTATTCTCCTTATAGCGCCCTGGAGGGCCATTCCCAGCTTTTCCAGCACCATGCGAAACCAGATTCCTTATCCTCCGAGAGGGTTAAATACGATGTTCATGTGATTTATGTAGGTCAGAGGATGAAGGCGCTGGTGCTCGCTGGGGGATTTGCCAGAAGGCTTGGCCCAATAGGCGAGAATCTCCCGAAAGCCGTCCTAGTGGAGGGCGAGAAGAGCATTCTGGATCACCTCATTGGAAAGCTCGAAAGGGCCGGGCTCGAGACATATGTGAGCACGAACAGGAAGTTCGCGGACTATTTTCAGGGGTACAGAAATCTCATAATAGAAGAGACGACAAGGGAGGAGGAAAAGCTGGGAGCGGTGGCAGCCATAAACCATGCGATAAAGACAGCGAATATTGACGATGATCTCCTAGTGGTTTGCGTGGACAATTACTTCTCGGATGAGCTCAAGGGCTTTGTGTCAAGCTTCAGGGGCGATGCGATGGTCGGTCTTTACTACATCGGAGACAGGCCGGATGTGAAGGCGGAGGAAATGGGGACCGTGAGGTTCGAGGGAAGCGACCGCCGTCTCCCTCCGGGAGAGGTGGTTGCCATCACTGAGTTCAGGGAAAAGGCCAGACCCCCCCTGAGCCAGTACATCGCGGTTGGCCTCTATGCTTACCCGAGGCGCATCTTTCCGCTGATCGAGGAGTTCTGCAGGGGATCACACAGGGATGCTCCCGGAACCCTTATCCAGTATCTTGTGGAGCGGGGAGAGAGGGTTAGGGGATACCTGATGGGCGGCGAGTGGCGCGATGTCTCCCACAGGAGCTATCTCACGGCATTTGCTGATGCGAGGCTCGTGAGGAGCGACGAGAGGTACGTGGTGTGCGACAAGGCTCTCAGCGATCACTTTGTTGCCTCGATAACCATCCTCAAGCCCGGAAAACACACCACCGGTCACTCCCACCCGGTTGCGGAGGCCTACTTCTTCGTCGAGGGGATGGGAGAGATAGAGACGGATGAGGGAAGGAGGAGGGCTGTGGGGCCAAAGGACATCGTGCTGATAAAGCCAAACGAGTTTCACAGGGTTTACAACACCGGAAGGACCCTTCTGATATTCATCTCAGCGTTCGAGAGGTATGGTGAGAGGGGTTAGCCCTTCAGGTACTCCACTAGGGATTCAAATATGGCCCTGCCGTCGCCGTATTCTGGGCGAGGCTCTCTCGATGTCCAGTCTGGAAGCTGGAGGCCGTAAAAGGCCCTCTCCGGGTGGGGCATCAGTCCGAACACCAGGCCGCTCGGATC
This sequence comes from Hadarchaeales archaeon (SeqCode), assembly GCA_038851565.1. Lineage (GTDB taxonomy): Archaea > Hadarchaeota > Hadarchaeia > Hadarchaeales > Hadarchaeaceae > JAWCKV01. Next base: position 5,658 of record JAWCKV010000002.1, read on the forward strand.
GCATATGCCCGCGATGTCCCAGTAGGAACCGTTTGGGTTCACTGGATACCTCCCCTTAGCATATTTTCCGTGCTCATCGCAGTACCTGAACACAAGCTGATCGTTCATCATCATCCTTCTCAGATCCTCCCTCTCCTTTCCCCCCCGGAGCACAAACCTTCCCTCCGCGTGTGCGACCGGCATGAAGAGCACTTCTCCTCTCCTGAGCCTCCTGGTGAAGACGCACCTGCCCCTGTTTTCGTGCCTGAGGTGAACCCACCTGCACTCATATCTTGCGGATGAGTTGAGCGCAAGGGCCGCCTGTTGCTCCCCATGGGCGTCAAATCCGGGAAGTAATCCGGACTCGATCAGCACCTGGAACCCGTTGCATATTCCCAGTATGGGCCTCCCATCCTCAATGAATTTCCTCAGCCTGTCCAACATGGAGCCGAACAGCACCCTTCCCATGATCGCGCCTGCCCTTATGTGATCGCCATACGAGAATCCGCCCGGTATCACCAGCGCATCGAACCTCTCCAGGCCATCCCTCGCGATCTTCTTCATGTGCACGATCTCTGCCGCCGCCCCGAGCTCGAGCAGGGCCAGCCTTGTCTCCTCATCGCAGTTGGTTCCTCCCACCCTCACGATGCATATCTTGGGAGCATCCGGCAAGCCGCACACCTCACAGCCTTATCCCCTCAAGCCACGCCTTTCTCATGGCCTTCCCGGATATCCACACGGATCTCCTCCCCCTGATTATCAGTGAATTTTCCCTCCTCACCGTCCCTATCCTCGCAAACTCGCACCTCATCAGCCTCTCGAATTTTTTCTCCTTACCCCTCCGCACCTCCATCAGGAACCTGCTGTTTGACTCGGAGAAGAGCAGGTGATCCTCCCTCTCCACCCCGCTGGCTGGCACCCTGCTCAGGTAGACATCCGCGCCAAGGTCCCCGCTGATCACCATTTCTGCGAGGGCCACACCTAAGCCACCCTCCGAGAGGTCATGGCAGGCAGCAACGCATCCAGAGTCGATCGCCCTCCGGACGGATGAGAGGACCTTTTTCGCCTGATCCTTCCTAACGACAGGAACGCTTGATCCGGTCTCCCCAAAGAGCCCGTAGTACTCCGATCCGCCAAGCTCCGGATAGGTCCTGCCCACTATGTAGATGGCATCCCCGGGCCTTTTCAGGTCCACCGTGACCGCTTTCCCCACGTTGGGAATTATCCCCAGCGCGGTTATCAGGAGGGTCGGGGCCACTGGCCCCAGAGGCGACTCGTTGTAAAGGCTGTCCTTTCCGGATATGAAGGGCGCCCCGAACAGCACCGAGAAGTCATGGCAGGCCTCGCACGCCCTGAGGAGAGAGGCAAGCTGTTCTGGTTTCTCCGGATTTCCCCAAACAAAGTTGTCCAGCAGCGCGATCCTCCTGCCTCCAACCGCAATGTTGTTCCTGATCGCCTCCTCAATGCTCGAGGCGGCCATCCAGTACGGATCCACCTTCCCGTATCTGGGCTTTATTCCGCAGGAGATCACCACGCCCCTCTTGGAGTCCGGAAGGGGCTTTATCACGGCCGCGTCGTTCGGCCCGCCGTATCTTCCGTGCAGCGGCTTTATCGCTGTTCCTCCCTGGACCTCGTGGTCGTACGTCCTCACCACGCTTTCCCTGCTTGCTATGTTTGGGGAGGAGAGGAGCCTGAGCAAAATCCTCCCCATGTCCCTGGGCTCCGCGATGGATGGCTCCGGCGGCTTCCTCTCCTGGAACTTCACCTCTCTCTCGGGTAGGGGCGGTGAGAACAGGAATTCCAGGTTCAGGCTCATCACCTGGTATCCCCTGTACAGCACCTTGGCCCTTCTCCCGGCCTCAAACCTCCCGACTACTGTTGCCTCCACATCCTCATCCGAGAACACGGAGAGAACCTCATCAACTTTTTTCTCCGGCACGGAGAGCAGCATCCTCTCTTGGGACTCTGAGATCCATATCTCCCAGGGCCGCATTTCCTCGTACTTGAGCGGCACCCTTTCGAGTTCCACCGTCACGCCGCACCCGGACCTGTTCGCCACCTCGCATGCCGCGCAGGAGAGGCCGCCTCCCCCCAGGTCTGTGATTCCGGAGGCGAGCCCCCTGTCCCTTATCTCAAGAATTGCCCTCTTCAGCTTCTCCTCCTGAATGGGGTCGGGTATCTGCACGGCCGGCCTGTGAACCTCCTCGGATCTTTCCGTGAGCTCGGCTGAGGCGAATGTCACTCCGTGTATTCCGTCCCTCCCTGTCCTGCCGCCTGCCAGCACGGCCAGATCCCCAGGCTGGGTGTTCCTCACATATCTGCGCACGGGAAGCAGTCCCACGCATCCGCAGTACACAACCGGGTTCCCCACGTAGCTCTCATCGAAGCATATGGCCCCTGAGACGGTCGGGATGCCCATGTTGTTGCCATAGCAACCTATGCCGGCCACCACCCCTCTAAATATGTATCTCGGGTGCTTCATTCCAGCAGGAAGCGTGCCTGAGTAGTCAAGCGGGCCGAACCCCAGCACATCGGTGTTCGCGATCGGCTTCGCCCAAACCCCCAGTATGTCCCTTATTACCCCCCCCACCCCGGTCGCGGCTCCCCCGAAGGGCTCTATGGCGGAGGGATGGTTGTGTGTCTCCACCTTGATGGCTATCGCGTAATCGCGCTCGAAGGAGACTATCCCCGCGTTGTCCTCAAAGACCGAGATACACCATTTCGGCGAGAGCCTCCGCGTGGCTCCAGATATGAAATCCCTAAAGAGGCGAACCTCCCTCCCGTCCACTTTTATCCTGCCCTTGAATGTCTTGTGGTAGCAGTGTTCTGACCAGGTCTGGCCTATCGTCTGCAGCTCAACGTCAGTCGCCATTCTTCCCTCTCTGCGGAAGTACTCCCTGCACGATCTCATCTCCTGAAGGTTGAGCGCCAGCCCGAGATCTCCACTTATCCTCATCAGCTCCCCGTCGTCGGCTCCTGCGATGTCGAACTCGTAGAGCTCGAAGGGAAGGTCCAACCTCCTTTGGATCTCGCTCACCCCTCCTCAGTTATCTCGAAGGAGTACTCGTCCTTGACCGGGTTTGAGAGAAGTCTTCTGCACATCTCCTCGGCGATTCTCCTCGCCTCCTCCTTTGAGGCAGCGGAGAACCTTATCTCATATACCCTAGACGTCCCAACACTTGATACAGAATATCCGAGATAGGAGAGCGCCCCCTTTACAGTCTCGCCCTCGGGGTCGAGGTACCCCGCCTTCAACTTTACCTCTATCCGCGCCCTGAAGGACTTCAATTTATCACCAGTACACGAATTTTCCGTGTTCGCTCTTCACCGTTAGCGTGTTTCTCGCTTTTCCTTTTTCGCACCTGCCTATCACCTTGGCGCCGAGCCCGAACCTCTCTGCGGTTGAGAGCACCTCGTCCGCGAATTGCTCCCTGACCACTATCTCGAACCCCACTCCCATGTTGAAGTCCTCATACATTTCCCTCCAGTCCACCTTTGATTCCCTCTGGATGAGCAGGAATATGGGGTCCGGCTCAAATAGGTCGTCCTTCACGTATGATATTCTCTTGCCGAGCCTGAGACATTTTGTCAGACCCCCACCGGTGTTGTGGACGAGGCCGCTCACCCCTTTTCCAACCTTCCTAAGGACCTCCACCACAACGGGTGCAAAGATCCTGGTCGGAGAGAGGATGGCCTCCCCCGCTGTCATGTGAAGTTCGTCGACGTATTCGTCTGGTCCATACCTGCCGTAGTAACCTCTGCCAACGTCCCCGGCTATCTCAGGATACTTTTTACAGTACTCGGCCTTCATGAGACAGTGTCTGGCCAGAGTTATCCCATTGCACATTATTCCGCTGTTTTCCGCCCTCTCGTATTTTGTCTTCCCCCCGCTCCTCAGCCCCACGATGAGGTCTCCCGGCCTTATACCATCGCCTCCTACGATCTTCGATAGGTCGACGGAGGCGCTGATGGTTCCGGAGACATCCAGCGTTCTGACCTGGTCTGGCAGGTCCGCAGTTTCTCCCCCAAGGAAGTGTAGTCTCATCCCGAACCTCCTGAGGAGGGAGAGGCATTTCCTGAATCCCCTGCCTATCTCCTTCAAAACGGTTTCCTTCGGGACCCTGAACGGGTTGATGGCCAAGTAGTCCACGAGGTTTGCATCCGAGGCCCCCACACAGATCACGTCGTCTAAGTTCATCGCCACCACGTCCTGCGCCAGCCCCAGAAACCAGGCGGTCTCCCCAGTCTCCCTCCACTGCAGGTAGCTCTGCACCGGCTTGCTGCCCGCGCCGTCTGTGTGCAGAACTATTCCGCGGTTCTTTGAGATGGGATCCCTCAGCACCGGACAGAATGCCAGAGGAAAGGCGTTTTCGATGAGGCGCCTGAAGCCCTCCACCCCCCTCTTCTTCACGTCAACCCCCACCTCCGCATACCTGGAGCCCATGGACACCACTCTCAACTAATATTGGAGGTTAAAAACAGTTGGCTGGGCCGTGTCAGCGGATTCTTATGGTTCTCGTCTCGGTCACTATGACGTGGACCGGTACATCGCCAGACGTGCTGGGAATGCGGTTGAGCACCTGAAAGTCGTATGCGAGCCCCACAAACCTGCATTTCGGGTTTGCGGAAGAGATCTCGCGCAGAAGCCGGTCGTAGTATCCCAGCCCGTGCCCCAGCCTGTTGCCCCCCAGGTCAAACGCTATTCCCGGAACTACCACGAGGTCCACATCACCTGGGGAGAAAGGTTTCCTGAGCTGCCGGATCGGCTCCGGGATCCCGAAGGCGCCGGGGATGAGCTGCCTTTTGGGATCTCCTATCTCGGCGAGGGATATCCTCTTTGACTCCCTCTCAACGTAGGGCACCAGCACCCTCTTTCCCCTTCTCAGGCACTCCTCGATCAGATCTGCTGTTTCCACCTCTCCGCTTCCTGGCTTTGACACATATAGGGCGACCCTGGCAGACGAGGAAAACTCCGGAAGTGAGAGGAGGGTTTCAGCGATCTTTCTGCTCCTTTCGATCACATCCTCCTCAGGCAGTCCTTCCCTGATCTCCCTGATTTTATCCCTTATAGACCGCTTGTCCAAGCTCATCCTTCCAGGAGTTCAAGCGCTATCGCCAGGTTTTCCAGGAGCATGGCGCGGGTCATCGGTCCAACTCCCCCAGGGACCGGCGTGATGTATGAGGCCTTCTTCTGCACGGATTCAAAGTCCACGTCCCCGAGCAGCCTCCCTTCCACGCGGTTCATTCCGACGTCTATCACCACCGCGCCCTCCTTCACCATGTTTTCGCCCACCACGAAGGACGGGCGCTTCCCAACGGCCACCGTGAGTATATCTCCAGTCCTGGCCAGCTCGGCCAGGTTGGGGGTTTTTGAGTGGCAGAGGGTCACCGTGGCGTTCCTGTCGAGCAGCATCTTCGCGAGAGGCTTTCCTACAAGGTCGCTCCTGTTAATTATCACAGCATTTTTGCCCTCTGTTTCCACCCCGTAATCCTCAAGCAGCCTCATTATCCCCTTGGGAGTGGAGGGAAGCAGCGATCCGTCAAGCGTGTAGTCCCCAAGCCAGAGCTTCCCCACGTTGGTAGGGGTGAGTCCGTCCACATCCTTCCCGGGATCTATTTCAGAAAAGATCCTTTTTCTGTCAATGTGGGATGGAAGCGGAAGCTGGACTATGATGCCGTGCACGGATGGCTCATCGTTGAGTTCCCTTATCAGGTTGACGACGGCATCCTGTTTTGCCGATGAGGGGAGCTCGTGGAGTTCGAAGTTTATTCCAACCTCCCTGCAGTCCTCCCTTTTGCCGTTGATGTATATCCTGGAGGAGGGATCTTCGCCGACCATGATTGCTGCGAGCTTGGGCTCTACCCCCCGTTTTTTGAACTCGGACATCCTTGCCGCTACCTCGTCCCTGACCTTCCTCGCGACCGCCCTTCCGTCCATTATCCTCGCCAGGAGACCACCGTCCTAAAATTCAACGGCTTTCCTCTTCCCGATCCTGTTGGCGTATCTTCTCAGAACCGGTCGGAGGAATCTCCTCACTAACTCGCGGCACATTCTAGGGGCGTCACCTACGTGAGCCTCGGGCCTCATCAGCTCCTCTACCTCCTTGGGACTCAACTTTGACGATATCACCCTGTCCTCCATTATCATCCTCGGCAGGGGATTTTCCTCCCCCCTCATCACCCTATCCCATGCCGCGAATGAGATCTTCCTCAGCCTCTCGTGCATCCTCTGCCTGTCCTCCCCTAGCTGCACCAGCCTCATCAGGAGCGGCTCGGTGGCCGCGAAGGGCCCGTATCTCCTGAGGTTCTGCGCCACCATGTCCTTGTACACCACCAGGCCGCTGGCTATGTTGTCGTACAGGATGAGGCATTCCTCGGCCGCCAAGAACGCCTCGGGCATGATGATCCTTCTGTTCGCGGAGTCGTCAAGCGTCCTCTCGAGTATCATCTGGGCGGCGTTTTCCCACGCCACCTGAGGAAGAACTGAAACATATCTGGCAAGCGAGCACATCCTCTCGGAGTTTATCGGGTTTCTCTTGAACGGCATGGCCGAGGAGCCCACCTGCTTCTCGCCTATCGGCTCGGACAGCTCGCCATACGGTGGGGACTGCAGGTGCCTTATGTCCAGGCCGAACTTGTAGGCGCTCTGCGCTATCCCCGCGAGGACTGAGAGGGTGAGGTAATCCAGCTTTCTGGGATAGGTCTGTGATGTCACGGGAAATGCATCGATGCCCAGGGACCTCATGCTTCCGGCCTCCATGTCCCTCGCCTTGCCGGAGCCCCCCATGGCCCGCACAAAGCTCGCGCGGGTCCCCACCGCCCCCTTCATCCCTTTTCCCTTCAGGAGATCGCTCATCAGGCGCTCCACATTAATGAGGTCGATGAGCAGGTCCTGGGCATATAGGGACATGCGGTATCCCATGGTGGTTGGCTCGGCGGGCTGCAGGTGTGTCCACCCCATGCATGGAAGGTCAGCGTATCTTTCGATCTGGCGGGAGAGAGAATCCAGGCAGTTCACCAACCTCGTGAGGATAAGGTCAAGCGCCCTTTTCATCCTCAGCACGTCGGCGTTGTCCTCTATGTCCATGGAGGTGGCGCCGATGTGTATCTTTCCTCCTCCCACCGGGCACTGCTCGGCATAGGCCTTTATCTCGGCCATCAGGTCGTGCCTTGTCTCTCGCTCTATCTCAAGAGCCCTCTCGATGTTGATGTGCTCTGGCCCCATCTTGGATTTCAGGTCATCCAGCTCCTTCTTCGTCAGCAGTCCGTGCCTGAACTGGCTCTCCGCAAGCGCAACCCATGTTCTCCTCCATGCGGCCCTCCTTTCGACCTCAGAAAATATCCTCCTCATCTCAGGACTTCCATACCTCCATGTGAAGGGGGAAAGGAACGTTGTGTGGTCGAACTTCAAATTCTTCACCGCCATTTTCCCTTGCTCGCGTTCCTCTTTAATCCTACCGCTGGGAGGTCCCCTTCCGTAAGGAAGGGTGAGAGAGGGAACATATATAGTTGAGTTGGTGAGAAAAATATACAACTATGAGATACGAACTCGACAGGGGTGCACACTCGATATATGCTCTTCAGTGCCATCAGACTCAGGTGGTGAAGTGCAGGAGAAAGGTTCTTGAGGACGGGAGAGTGGCAGGTTGAAGCAGAAAGTGAGAGAAATAAGCGGGAGCTTCGGGGACAAAGTTCTGAACTTGTGCGACAAAGACCACTTCCACATGATCTTCAAGGCGAAGCCTACTCCAGACATGCCGGGATATATCAACGCCATAAAAACGATGACCTCAAGGGAAATCCAGCGCGGTTTTCCAGAAGTGAAGCGAAAGCTCTGGAAGGGAGTCTTCTGGTCCCCATCGTACTTCCCCGCCACGACCGGGCAGGCGACGCCGGACGTGCTGAAGAAATATGCGGAGGGGCAAGCAAATGCTTAGCTACAGGTTCCGCATCTATCCGTCAAAAACCGCGCAGCAGGTGCTGAACCGACACATAGAGCTCTGCAGGTGGCTGTACAACCGCCTGCTGTCCGAGCTGAACCTCGCGCGGGAGAAGGGGATAAGGCTCAAGCGGACGGACACCCAGGCCCTGATAGTTGACCTGAAGCGTCACGAAAAGCCTGAGCTCGGTGAGGTGTATTCCAAGATCCTGCAGATGGTGAACTGGCAGCTGTGGTCGAACATCCGCGCCCTGGCCGGGCTGAAGCGGGACGGCCGCAGGGTCGGAAGGCTCCGCTTTAAGGGGGCGGGATGGTTCAAGACCTTAAACTACAACCAGTCCGGGTTCAGGCTTGAAAACGGGAAGCTCGTCCTCTCAAAGGTCGGCGAGATCCCCATAAAGCTCCACAGAAAAATCAGGGGAGAGGTAAAGGGCGTGATCGTCAAGCGCGAGGGCTCAGGGAGATGGTACGCAATATTCCAGGTTGAGGACGGGCCTGTGCCCCTGCCGAAAACCGGAAGAGCCATCGGGATCGATGTCGGGGTCAAACGCTTCCTGACCGACTCAGAGGGACGCCAGGTGGAGAACCCTCGCTTCTACAGGCGGGCGCTTGAGCGGATACGGATCAGGCAGAGGCAGCTCTCAGGGAAACAGAAGGGTTCAAAGAACCGCGAGAAGGCAAGGGTCAGGCTCGCAAGGGCATACGAAAAACTCGTGAACCAGCGGAACGACTTCCTGCACAAGCTCTCACGCTTCTACGTGAACAACTACGATATGATAGCGGTTGAAGGTCTGAACATATCGGGGATGTCAAGGAATCACAACCTCGCTGGGAAGATACTCGACGCCTCCTGGGGGAGGTTCCTCCAGATGCTGTCCTACAAGGCCGGGCGAGCTGGTAGGACGGTTGTGAAGGTGAACCCAGGGGGAACTTCACAGAACATACCGGAAGGATTCGACAGGGACTACGTGGCGGCCTGCCGGATCCTCACGCTAGGGCTGGGACGGCCCGAATCAACGCCTGTGGAGATGGGTCCTCTGCTCAGCGTCTCGGCGCAAGCCGTGGTCGCTGGGCAAGCTCCGTCGCTGAAGCAGGAAGCCCCCTGCAAAAGCTGGGGGTAGTTCACTGCTTCTCCTGAAGCTATAAATTCGGGCGGATTCGAGTATCATTGTATGACCGGAAAGGTGGTGATACTCGCAGGTTCCAAGTCGGACTTGGAGTGGATAGCCCCGATGGAAAAAATGCTCAGGGAGTTCGGGGTGAAGTACGAGATCAGGATAGCCTCGGCCCACAAGACGCCGCGAAGGGTGCTGGAGATATTGGAGGAGTATGAGAAGAAGGGTGAGAGCCTGGTCTACATAACGGTCGCGGGGCGTTCGAACGCGCTCTCCGGATTCGTCGATGCGAACACAGTCTACCCTGTCATTGCCTGTCCGCCATATTCCGAAAAGTTCGGCGGCGTGGATGTCTTCTCCTCGCTCAGGATGCCCAGCGGCGTGGCCCCCCTCGTGATCCTAGATCCGGAGGGAGCAGCGCTTGCGGCCGTGAAGATGCTGGCGCTGGAGGACAGGTCGCTGATCAAAAAGATCTCGGGGTATCATGCAAGGATGGCGGAAAAGCTGGAAAAGGACGACAGAGAGCTGGAGGGGCGATAGGTCACCTTGGCCCTCCTACGGTCTCCCCGGCCCACACGTACAGGCAGAGCTTCGGAAGCCCGGTTGCCCTTGTCGTGTCTTCCTTTGATATTCTAGGGGACGGTTCCCCCGCTATGATAAGGTCTTGTATGTTGACCCACCCATCCGTCACATGGACTTTGCCAAGCTTGGATTCGATGCAGACCGGTTGTATCTCGCGGAAGTTCGTGACGCGATGTTGCCTCCTCCCTCATGGTTGGGCAGTCGTCATGGCTCTGAACTGGAACTGCCTCAGCGTTTGGATTTTTCCTCCTGATCCACCCACGACAGCCAGACCGCCGTATTCAAAGATGGAAGTGGCAGTCGGTGCCGTAGGAGAGGTCCTCGGAGCAATCCCGTCCTGAAACCACCCAAAAATTTCTGACACTTTTGCCCTCCCGGGAGAAATCAGTTAACTAGTAGAGAAATTTTTCAGGAAGCGTCATGAGCATTTCCTCAGCCTTCTCATCCTCTCCACGCTTCTCTCCACGTGCTCCCTTAGCGCTATGTCTTCCCTGTGCCTCAGAGGCCCATCTATCCTCCTTATTCCCTCCATCGCTATCTCTCTGGCCCCTTCCAGTGTCTCGGATATGCCGAGCACTCCCACCGCCCTGGACTTCAGCGCGAACAGCTCTCCGTCCCTCACCTCCACGGCCCCAGGATATATCCTCATCCTCTCGCCGTATTTCTCCCTGAGGGCTTCTGCTTGGGAGATGTCTATCCTCCTTGGGCCAGAGTACGCGGCGTAGCCTCCGTAGTCCAGCGGCACGGCGTAGACGAGAACGGACGCGAGCTCCTCAAACTCCAGTTTCCTCAGCCCGCCGTCCAACATCCTGAAGCATACCTCAACCGGGTCGTCCTTCATCAGCGGGAGGACGTTCATCACCTCCGGATCCCCCCATCTGCTGTTCACCTCCAGGACCTTCACGCCGTCGGAGGTCAGGATGTATGCCATGTAGAGCACCCCCCTTACCTCAGGATTGCTCTCGCCGCCCTTCAGCGCTTCATGTACCCTCTCCGCTATCTCGATTGCCTCGTTCCAGTCCCTCTCAGACATGAATGGCAGCAGGTTACCCCCGTCCTTGTACGACCCCATCCCGCCCGTGTTCTGTCCCTGATCCCAGTCGAAGGCCCTTTTGTAGTCCCTCACCGCCGGAGTGGGAACGAGGTGTTTTCCGTCTGAAAGAAGCTGCAGGGAGAACTCCTCACCCTCCAGCTTTTCCTCCACTATTACAGGTCCGGCCTTGAAGTTTGGCATGAAATATCTCTCGAACATCTCCTCCCTGGTTGAGAAGTGGTCCCCCCATACCCCGACCCCTTTGCCAGCGGCGGGGGCGTCAGGCTTGACGGCCACGGCATCCCCTATCCTGTCAAGCCACCTCCACACGGCCTCCTTCACCTCACCGCCCTTGTACTCCTCCGGGTAGAAAACCCTGAACCTGGGGTTTGCTTTTGGCGCTATCCTTTCGATGAGCTCCCTCTGCTCAACCTTGCTCCTCTCTATGAAGCACCTCCTGGTGGGACAGATCATCGGTATGCCGGTTTCCCTCTCCACGGCGTCCCTCACCCCGTTCATTCCCGGTCCCTCAGGCCCGAGGACCCCGAAGCTTATCTCGCGTGAATGCCTATTCGCGAACTTCACTATCTCCCTGATGTTCAGGTCCGGAATGACTACGTGCTCCCCTCCGGTCTCCTCCGCCATCCTGAGGTTGTAGGGGTTCCTCTGCTTGTCTGCTATGAAGAGTCTAACTTTTTGAGAGCTCCTGCACAGGCTCTCCGCGATGCACACGAACCTGCTGCCGTAACTTATGCCAAGAACCCCCACGCTCATCATGATCCCCTCCAGAAGCCCATCACCCAATCGTCCCCTCGCCTTATGTATATGCGCCCCTCCGCGTCCATGCCGACCATCCCTGAGGAGATGAGATCGAGGGCCTTTCTGTAGGCCGGGCCGTCACATCTCTCCTTCATCAGAGCCTGTTGCTCCTCAGGTGATCTCCCCTCAACCGGGAGGGGATCCGACACGACGACGATGGGCCCCTGATCCGGGTCCTCGTTCATTATGTGCACGGTTGAGCGCGTGTATTTCTCGCCTGCCTCTATCTGGTCTCTCACCACGTGCAGTCCGGTGTATGCCCTTTTGCCGCCTCTGAGTATGGAGAGGTCCGCGGGATGAACATTCAGCACCCTGTTTGGAAACTCCCTCAGGAACCTTCCGGTGAGCACGTACATGTATCCGGAACACGCGACGATGTCGGGGTCCCATCCCTTCCTCTTTATTATCGAAATGAGCTCTTCATCGTACTTTTCCCGGACTCGCATGTCGGTGATCGGCCTATCCCCGTAAAATTCTCTTATGTCCAGAACCTCGACCGGAATTCCCATCTCCATGAGCTTTCTTATCCCCGAGGCATTCCTGTTGCTCGATATCGCTCCCACGACCTCGTATCCCTCACCTCCAACCATGAAGGGGACAGCGCTGGCGCCCCCCGAGAAGAGCACCACTATCCTCATTTTTCTTCCCCTCTTGGGAGAGTAGAGGGTAACCACATCCTCGGTCATGCCATCCTCTGAATATTTTTTGATGAAGTTAAATGTGTATTGATTGGGGATAACATGCCTGCCAACCTGCCTCCGGAGTACTTCAAGGCCGAGGAGAAGTATCTGAGGGCGAGGAGCCTGGAGGAGCGCATATCCGCCACAGAGGAGATGATAAGGGCAACTCCAAAGCACAAGGGCACGGAGAAGCTGCTGAAGACGCTGAAGAGAAGGCTTGCAAAGCTCAGGGCAGAACTCGAGGAGAGGAGAGCAAGGAGGGTCGGGGCTGGCGGAAGGAGCTTTGCGGTCAAGAGGGAGGGAGCAGCGCAGGTCGCCCTTGTGGGGCTTCCGAACTCCGGAAAGTCCTGGTTACTGGGGAGGCTGACCGGCGCCAAGGTTGAAGTAGCGGACTATCCCTTCACGACGCTGCGCCCGGTCCCCGGAATGATGGAGTTCGAGGATGTTAAGGTTCAGCTGGTCGAGATACCGGCGATAGTGGAGGGCTCAAGCTTCGGAAGGGGGCTGGGGGCCGAGCCGCTGAGCGCAGCGAGGAATGCGGATGCGATCGCGATGGTTGTGGACGGATCGAACGATCCTGTGAGGCAGGTTGAGATACTTAGGGAGGAGCTGGAGTCGGTTGGCATAAGGATCAACAGAAGACCTCCGAGGATCTCGATTAGGAAGACCTCAAGCGGCGGGATAGAGATAAAGGGAGGAGGTCTCGTGGAGGGCGGGGAGGCCGAGCTCAGGAGGATACTGCAGGAGCACCGCGTGCACAACGCGATAGTGGTGATAGAGGAGCCGGTTGTCCTTGATGAAGTGGAGGACGCGCTCAGCCCTTCCACAGTATATAAGTCGGCCTTCATCATAGTCACGAGGCCCTGCTCGCGGGAGGAGCTGAGGCAGCTCCATGATATGGGCTTCAGAACCATCTTCGGGGATGATGATCCCGAAAAGGTTAAGCGGGAGATATATGAGAGCCTGAATCTCATCAGGGTGTACACGAAGAAGCCGGATGAGGAGCCGGCAGACGTCCCGATGGTGCTCCCCGCGGGTTCAACGGTGTTAGACGTTGCGGGCAGGATTCATGGGGATATTGAGAAATCCCTCAGCTTTGCGAGGGTATGGGGTTCAACGAAGTTTCCCGGGCAGAGGGTGTCCAGGGATTACGTCCTGAGGGACAAGGACATAGTGGAGCTGCACTGGGGAGCTACTTCCCCCTGAGGAGTTTTGAAACCTTTAACACGTCGTTTGGCTTTCCCACGATCGTGACGAGATCCCCGACCTCTATCACCGTATCGCCCTTTGGAGGTATCAGCTCGTCCCCCCTCGTTATCATTGCGAAGGTACATCCCCTCACGTTCAGGTCCTTCAGCGCCTTCCCAACCGCCTTTGACTTCGGGCCCACAGTCACCTCCACGACTTCTCCCTTTCCGCCCCCGATTCCGAGCAGGCCATACACCCCGGTTCCGGTCACGGCCTTCTCGAAGAGCATGACGGCTGCACTCGGAAGGCTTATCGCTATGTCGACCCCCATCTCCTCAAACATCCTCGCATGTTCGTCGTCGTTCACCCTTGCTATGACCTTGGGAACGCCGAGCTTTCTTGCCAGCTCACAGGCCATGAGGTTGACCTCGTCGGCCTCGGTGAGGGCAACGAGAACGTCTGCCTTCTCCACCCCCGCGTCCTTCAGCACGTCGAGCTCGGCCCCGCTCCCGTTGATCACCAACACGTCCAGCTCGCCGGCAAGCTCATGTGCCCTCTTTTCATCCTTTTCCACGATCACCACTGTGTGGCCCCTCTGGCTCAGCCTCTCGGCGAGCTTTGAGCCGATCCTGCCCCCTCCAACTACCACCACGTACATCCTTCAACCATCCTTTTCCTGCACACGTCAGGCATAAATAAGTATGACGCAACGGGATAAGAGGGGACATATATGCCTCTGAGACCAGGGAGGACGTACAGGCACTTCAGCGGCCCCGCGTACACAAGAAGGGAGTTCGTGAAGGGGGTGCCGGGAATACGGGTTACCTTCTTCGACATGGGAAACCCCAAGGGAGACTTCCCGATCAGGATGTCGCTCGTGTCCTGCGAATCTGGACAGATAAGACACAACGCGATCGAGTCAGCTAGGGTGGCGGCAAACAGGCTTCTGGAGGTAAAAGCCGGGAAGGACAACTACCATCTCAAGATACACGTGTATCCCCACCACGTGCTAAGGGAAAACCCGATGGCCATGGGAGCGGGGGCGGACAGGATATCCGAGGGCATGCGCCTTTCCTTCGGGAGGCCTATAGGCACTGCTGCCAGGGTGAAGACCGGGCAGGTGGTGTTCACGGTTAGAACCAAGCCGGAGTTCGAATCCGTGGCAAAGGAGGCCTTGAGGAGGGCGAGCCTGAAGCTGCCCCTTCCGTCGAGGATAACGGTTGGAAGCTGAATTTTCAGCGTTTTCGGGAGGCGATGGCTCCCAGAATCTCGTATGCAGCCCTCGCCGCCGCGAAGGCCGTGATCCCGTTGTCATGGGGAGGCGTGAGCTCAACTATGTCAAATGCCCTCAGGTTCATTTTGCCCAGCCTTCTCAGCATTCTGAAAAGGTCCGTGGAGGAGATTCCGCCTGGCTCAGGCGTTGCCACTCCAGGGGCGCATGCTGGGTCTAGGACATCAAGGTCGAGGCTGAGGTAGAGCGGTGAATCGCCTATCTCCTTCTCGATCTCCTTCGCCACAGCCTGCGGATCGGTTAAGACCTCCTCGGAGGTGTACACCTTTGGATAGTCGCCCCTGAATGCTTCATCCTCCTCCTTGGAGCAGGATCTGATGCCGACCTGAATCAACCTCTCCGGGGGGAGGAAATCCAGTATCCTCCTCATAACGCTCGCGTGGCAGAGCCTGTCCCCCATGTATTCTTCCCTCAGATCCCTGTGGGCGTCAAGCTGCAGCATGAACGAGTCCCCGACGGCCTTCATGCAGAAGTAGGTGATCGTGTGTTCTCCTCCGAGCACAGCCGGGATTTTTTCCGAGGAGAGGATCTTCCTCAAAACGCGCACGATCCTTTCCTCCGTAACTGTGAGGTCAGTAGGAACAACTAGGATGTCTCCTATATCGGAGATGTGTAGCCTTTCAAAGACATCCAGTTTAAGGAAGGGAAGATAAGTTTCCAGGTTGGCTGAGGCTTCCCTTATCTTGGCCGGGGCGAATCTGGACCCCGACCTGTAGCTGGATGTCACGTCTAGTGGCGTTCCGACAAAAACCACCTCTGCTGACTCATAGGGCTCGTCAAAGCCCCCGAATCCGGGCTTGACCGGCACAACGTGATCGAAGTCCATCTTCATCCCATCCTCAGCTTGGAGCCAGTTTTATCTGGCGTTCAAAAACTTTAAAAGCATCTACATAGTTAAATCCTAAAGTCAAAGGACGGGAAAGTATGAGCAAGAATCTTTATTTCTTCGACGAGGGGGATGGAAAGGACAAGAGGCTCCTGGGCGGCAAGGGTGCGGGACTCTGTACGATGACCCAGCTTGGCCTCCCTGTTCCTCCTGGTTTCGTGATCACGACCGAGGTGTGCAAGAAATATTATGAGGCCGGAATGAGGCTTCCTGACGGCCTGATGGATGAGGTAAAGGAGGCCATGAGGAGGCTGGAAAGGATCACGGGAAAGTCGTTTGGAGATCCGAAGAATCCGCTCCTCATCTCTATAAGGTCTGGCTCGATGCTGTCGATGCCAGGCATGATGGACACCATACTCAACCTCGGGCTAAACGACGAGACCGTGATGGGCCTGGCGGAGCTGACGAAGAACGAGCGCTTCGCACAGGATGCTTACCGAAGGTTCATCCAGATGTTCGGCAAAATCGTGCTGGGGATTGATGGCAAGAAGTTCGATGAGATATTCGAAAAGCACAAGGAGCATGTGGGAGCCAAGGTTGATACCGATCTCACGGCAGATGACCTCAAGCAGATAGTGAGGAAGTTCAAGGAGCTCGTTGAAAGGGAGACAGGAGCCGGATTTCCGTCCGACCCCTACAGGCAGCTGGAGCTTGCCATTCAGGCGGTTTTCAGGTCATGGAACAACAAGAGGGCGATTGAATACAGGAACTACTACAGGATACCCCATGATCTCGGCACGGCCGTGAACGTGGTGACGATGGTTTTTGGCAACATGGGTGAGGATTCCGGAACCGGAGTGGCGTTCACCAGAGATCCGGCAACCGGTGAAAAGCACCTATACGGCGAGTTCCTCTTTAATGCCCAGGGAGAGGATGTAGTCGCCGGCATAAGGACCCCGCTCAAGATAGAGGAGCTGAAGCAGAGGTTTCCCGAGCTCTATCGCCAGCTCCTCGACATCGCCGAGAGGCTCGAGAGATATTACCGAGACATGCAGGACACCGAGTTCACAGTAGAGCGCGGAAAGCTGTACATGTTGCAGACGAGGGCAGGGAAACGAACGGCTATCGCCGCCGTGAAGATAGCCGTTGACATGGCGGAGGAGGGGCTCATAACCAAGCAGGAGGCGATAATGCGGGTCGAGCCTGCTCAGGTTGAGCAGCTTCTTCACAAGCAGGTTGACCCGAAGGCAAAGGTTAAAGTGATAGCAAAGGGCCTGAATGCGAGCCCGGGCGCCGCAATAGGCAAGGCGGTCTTCGATGCCGAAAGGGCCAAGGAGATGAAGGAGGGGGGAGAGAGGGTCATACTCGTACGCCCTGAGACAAATCCAGATGATGTTGGCGGAATAATTGCCTCCCAGGGCGTGTTGACCTCAAGGGGTGGTGCCACTTCCCATGCCTCTGTCGTTGCGCGTGGGCTTGGAAAGCCGGCCGTGGTCGGGTGTGAGGCCCTCAAGATAGACCTGGAGCAGAGGCTGTTCAGGGTTGGTGACGTCACTGTGAGGGAAGGTGATTTGATAACGATTAACGGAACAACTGGAGACGTGATACTCGGCGAGGCTCCCCTCATAGAGCCACAGATGTCAGGCGAGCTGAAGAAGCTGCTGGAGTGGGCTGACAGCTTTAAACGGCTGCAGAACTGGGCAAACGCCGATTACCCGCGGGATGCCAAGATAGCGAGGGAGTTCGGCGCCCAGGGCATTGGGCTGTGCAGAACCGAGCACATGTTCTTCGAAAAGGACAGACTTCCGCTGGTGAGGGAGATGATACTCGCGAGGACCAGGGAGGAGCGCATGGTTCCGCTCGAGAAGCTTCAGAGGATTCAAAAGGAAGACTTCAAGGAGATACTCAGGGTGATGAACGGGCTGCCTGTTGTGATCCGCCTGCTCGATCCCCCGCTTCACGAATTCCTGCCGAGGTACGAGGAGCTCCTGCAGGAGGTGATAATGCACAGGATGAGCGGAGAGAAGCCTGAGGAGATGGCAGCCGCCGAAAACCTGTTGAAGAGAGTTGAGGAGATGAGGGAGGCCAACCCGATGCTCGGCCTCCGCGGCTGCAGGCTCGGGATCACGCATCCCGAAATAAACGAGATGCAGGTCAGGGCAATATTCGAGGCGGCATGCGAGCTGAAGAAAGAGGGACTGGACCCCAGGCCTGAGATCATGATACCGCTTGTGGGCCACGTGAATGAGCTCAAGATCGTAAGGGGACAGCTGGAGAAGGTGGCGAGGGAGGTCATGGAGAGGTACGGCGTCGAGGTTCCATACAAGTTCGGAACGATGATCGAGGTGCCCAGGGCTGCGTTGACGGCAGATGAGATAGCGGAGTACGCCGAATTCTTCTCCTTCGGAACCAACGATCTCACGCAGATGACGTATGCTTATTCTAGGGACGACGCGGAGGGCAAGTTCCTGTTCAAGTACATCGAGGAGGGGATTCTCGAGTTCGATCCATTCCAGACCCTGGACCAGAAAGGGGTCGGAAAGTTGATGAGGATCGCGGTTGAACTCGGCAGGAGCAAGAGGCCAGACCTGAAAGTGGGCATATGCGGTGAGCATGGCGGGGATCCGGCATCCATAGAGTTCTGCCATCAGCTTGGGCTGAATTATGTATCGTGCTCTCCATTCAGGATCCCTGTGGCCAGACTCGCATCGGCAAGGAGTGCCCTGAAGCCCTCCGAAACCGAAAAGATGAAATACCTGTAATTCTTTTTTCCATCGGTGTAATGCCGAGAAAAACCACGATCTCGGTCATAAAGTGCGATGTCGGTTCGCTGGCCGGGCACTGTACGGTTCCTGGACCGCTGAAGTCGATAGCTGAAAAGAACCTGAAGAGGGCCGAGGAATCCGGGTTGATAAACAGTTACTACGTTTTCAATGCCGGCGATGATCTGGAGCTGCTGATGACGCACAGCCGGGGGGAGAATGATAAGGAGATTCACACACTTGCATGGGACACGTTCATGGAGGCCGCTGAAAGGGCAAAGCAGCTGAAGCTGTACGGTGCGGGACAGGATCTGCTGAAAACCGCGTTCAGCGGAAATGTGAGGGGACTCGGGCCAGGGGTGGCCGAGATGGAGATCGAAGAGAGAAAGTCTGAGCCCATCATGGTTTTGGCTGCCGACAAGACCGAGCCCGGCGCATTTAACTTTCCCCTCTTCAAGATATTTGCCGATCCCTTCAACACCGCGGGGCTTGTAATAGACCCGCAGATGGCCGGAGGTTTCAAGTTCGAGGTGTTTGATGTCATCGAAAACATGAAGGTGGTCCTGAAGACTCCCGAGGAAATGTATGAGCTCATCGCACTCATCGGAACACCGGGAAGATACATAGTATCCCACGTGTGGAGGGCAAGTGATGACCTTTTGGCAGCGGCCACGAGCACCACCAGGCTTTCCCTGATAGCTGGCAAGTACGTTGGAAAAGACGATCCCGTGTGCGTGCTGAGGCTGCAGCACGGACTTCCTGCTCTTGGAGAGGCCCTTGCGCCGTTCATGCACTCCTATTTTGTGGAGGGATGGATGCGCGGCAGTCATTGGGGGCCAATCATGCCGGTGGGCCTGAAGGACTCCAGATGCACTGCGTTTGACGGACCTCCGAGGTTGGTGGGCCTGGGCTTTCAGCTGTGCGATGGAAAGATAGCGGCGGATGACGATGGGAAGCCTATGATAGTCGATCTCTTTGAGGATCCCGCTTTCGACCTTGCCAGAAGGGAAGCCGTGGAATACGCGGCCGTGTTAAGGCGCATGGGTGAGTTCGAGCCCGCTAGGTTGGGAATGGAGGCTATGGAGTACACTACTCTACCAAACGTGCTCGAGAAGCTGAAGGACAGGTTGAAGAAGTGCGATTAGACCCCACTGATCAGAGGTCCTCCTTTGTAAGCATCTTTATTCCCTCGGCCAGCTCCACGCTTGGCGCATAGCCGAGGAGCTTTTTTGCTTTTGTGAGATCCGCCTGCGTGTGAAAAACGTAGTTCTTGACTGGATTCTCCCTGTATGTGGGCTTGATCGATTTTCCCAATAGTTCGTTTATAAGCCCTACAACCTGGTTGAACGTGGTTCTCTTTCCCGTGCCGACATTTACGACCTCGCAGCTCAGATCTGATTTTGCTGCGGCGATGCATGCCCTGACGACGTCTGAAACGTGCACAAAATCCCTTGACTGACCCCCGTCGCCGTATATGACCGGGGGCTTATTCTCCCTGATGGACCATAGGAACTGTGAGACGACGTTCGCATAGGTTCCCTTCGCGCGTTCATGTGGACCATAGACGGAGAAAAACCTCATGCCCACCGATCTGACGCCGTAAAGCTCGTGGTACATCCTGGCGAGCCGCTCCATGGCGATGCGGGCCTCTGTGTAGTAGTCGAAGGGCTTGCAGCTCATGTCCTCGCGCTGAGGCATCGGACAGCCGGCGTAAAGGCTTGAGGTGGAGGCATACACGAGGATGCAGGACTCCCTTTTTGCCAGCTCGAGCACATCTATGAACTCGTTTATCGCCTCACCCACCAGGTGCGGGTTTTTTCTGTACATCGGGGAGCTGGATGGTATGCCCAGGTGAAATATGGCATCAGCTTTAAGCTTTAGCCTGTGTATCCCCGCGCACGACCTTTTTATTATCCTAACCTTCTTCCGGACCGCACGCAGATTTTCGAGGGAACCCGTGGAGAGGTTGTCGATGACGGTCACCTCCTCATTTCTTCTGACAAGCTCCTCCACCAAATTGGAGCCTATGAACCCCGCCCCTCCTGTGACAAGTATCATTATCCACCCCAAATTCCTTTTATTCCAAGTATTTTACATTATCCACGGAGGGCGAGTCTGTCTAACATCGTGCTGATCAGTCCCAATTCCGGGAGAGACGAGAGGATAGAGAGCGAGGGGGCATGGCCGCCTCTGGGACTGGCGTACATGGGGACTGTGCTTGAGAGGGCCGGACATGAGGTCAGGATAATAGACAACGCAAGGGCTCAGCTCCCGGATGAAAAGTTGATAGATCTGGTCAGGGGCGAATCTCCGAACATAGTTGGAATAAGCGCCCTGACACCCACTTTCAGACGTGCCCTCACGATAGCCTCGGCGGTCAAGAAGGCATGTCCTGATTCAAAGGTGGTGTTGGGGAACTATCACGCAACTTTCGAGCACGAAAGGATCCTGAGAAATTGCGGGTTTGTGGATTTCGTGGTCCTTGGTGAGGGGGAGATGACCATGCTCGAGCTGGCGAATGTCCTTGATAACGGGGGAAGGGTGAGGGATGTGAGGGGGATATCCTTCAGGGCAAATGGAGAGATAGTCAGAACAAAACCCCGCCCTCCCATTCAGAACCTCGATGAGCTGCCGTTCCCCGATAGGAAGATGCTCAAGGAGGAGTATTTCTCGGAGGTGATTGGCATGAGGACGTCCGCGGGAAGGTTTACTACAATGGTGACCTCCCGGGGCTGTCCCTACGGGTGCAGGTATTGTGCCTGCTCCGCGTTCACGTCCAGAACCGTGAGGTTCCGATCTCCGGAGAACGTGGTGGAGGAGATGGAGCTGCTCTGGAGCGAGGGTTACGAGGATGTGGGGTTTGTGGATGACAACTTTCTCATGAATCCCAGGAGGGTGGAGAGGATATGTGAGCTCATCAGGGAGAGAAAAATAAGGATGAACCTGTGGGTGGAGGGCAGAACCGATCAGGCGTCCCTTGAAACGATGAGGCGCCTGGCCAGGGCCGGATGCAGGGCAATTTACTTCGGCATTGAGAGCGGAAATGAGCACGTTTTGAAATACTATGGAAAGAGCATAACTCCGGAGATCAGCAGAAGGGCGGTGTCCAATGCCAGGAGGGCGAGAATTGACACGGTCATAGGCTCATTTATTGTGGGCGCGCCGATAGAGACGAGAGCGGATGTTAGAAAAACCCTCGATTTTGCACTGAGCCTAAAGGACATGGATTTTCCGCAGATGAACGTGCTCTATCTCTCTCCTGGCATGGACCTGT
This sequence comes from Hadarchaeales archaeon (SeqCode), assembly GCA_038851565.1. Classification (GTDB taxonomy): domain Archaea; phylum Hadarchaeota; class Hadarchaeia; order Hadarchaeales; family Hadarchaeaceae; genus JAWCKV01. The sequence goes on from JAWCKV010000002.1 coordinate 27,146, forward strand.
GGAAGGATGCGATTGAAAGGAGGTATCTGTCCGAGGAGAAATTTTGGGACACCGCTGTGCCAGCCGTTGAAGCATATCCGTCCCATTTGACCCTGGAAGAGCTGGAGGAAATGATCGGTGAGTTTTACTCCGAGTTCATAGGGAGAAAGTCATACCTTGTTCACCAGTTCCTAAAGACGCTGAGGAGCAGGTGGAGGCTGGGGGCTCTGGCAAGGAACATAGTTGAGGGAAGAAGATTTAGGGAGGCTCTGAGACATCTGAGAGGGGACTAACGGGATGAGGATAGGCTTCTTTACGGACACTTTCCTTCCTCAGACCAACGGAGTTGTGACCGCTATCATCAGCACAGGTTCTGAGCTCGTCAGAAGGGGCCACGAGGTCACGGTCTTCTGTCCTAGGACAAACGTGAAGGAGCTGAACGGAATGAGGATATTTTCATATCCAGCGGTGAAGTTCAGGCCGTACCCAGACTTCATGATAGCAATTCCTCAGGGAAGGGATCGCGTCCCGGAGCTGGACGTGGTCCACACTCATTCCCCGTTCACAATGGGATTCTTTGGGTGGAGGGTTTCCAGATGGCAGGGGATTCCAAGGATCGCGACTTTTCACACGCTTCTTTCCGAGTACTCAAGGTACGTGAGCAGGGTTGGAAAGGCGGTCTTGCGGCCGGTCACCTGGGAGTTCTGCAGGGTATACTACAACAGACACAGGCGGATAATAGCGCCAAGCAGGGTGCTCAAGGACGTTCTCCGCGAGCACCGCATAAAGAGGCCCATATCCGTGATTCCCTCGGGGATAGACCTCTCCATCTACAGGCCCATTGGCAAGAAGAAGTCGAGAAAAAAGCTTGGTCTTCCGGCTGGGGATCGCGTGTTTCTCAGCCTGGGGAGGCTCGGATACGAGAAGAAGGTGGACGTGATAATAAAGGCATTTGAGAAAGTTGAGGGAAAACTCATAATTGCTGGCAGGGGCCCCGCTGGAAAAAAATTGAGAAAGTTGAGGGACAGGCTTGGCCTTAGAAAAAAGATAAAGTTCGTCGGGCACGTTCCGGAGGAGCTCAAACCCCTCTATTACTCCGCGGCAGATGCTTTTTTGATAGCCTCTTGCTCAGAGACTCAGGGGTTGGTAATGGTGGAGGCCATGGCTTGCAGATGTCCGGTCATCGGAGCAGATGCCCTGGCCATTTCTGAGGTTGTGGAGGACGGCAGAAACGGTTTTTTGTTCAGACCGAATGATCCGGCGGATCTCGGCCGTATTCTAAACTCGTTTGAGCCCTCCAGGAGGATGTCGAGCGAGGCCGTGAAAACGGGAAGAAAATACTCTGTGAGAGAGTGCGTGAGGGAGCTGGAGGCGGTTTACGAGGGCCTTGTCACTCCCTGACCGGCTCGTAGTACTTGACCTTCTTTCCAACGAAGTAGTCGTAGGTCACCCTCCCCCAGTCCAGTATGAGCCTTCCGAGTCCCATCTTTCGCAGTCTTCTCCTTGACGTTTTCACCACAACTTCCCTCAGAAATGAAACCCTGCCCTTCTTCGATATCCTTTTGCATAGGTCGAAGTCCTCAGAGGCCACCATCGTCTCGTCAAAGCCGTTTACTTCCATGAAGGGCCTTCTCTTGTAGGCAACGCAGGTGCCCGCTATGTTGGGATGGCCTATTAAAAAAGAGATCATTATCAGAAGGTTGAAGAAATAGAAGACTGTCTCCTCCAGAAGGTTGGTCCCGGATGGCATGATCAGCCCCCCTGCTCCGACTATCTTCGGGTCCTTCAGGACCTCTATTGCCCTGTCCACGAAGAGCCTGTTTATCATCGTGTCGGCGTCCAGAAATATCAATATATCTCCAGAAGAGACCTTCGCCCCCCTGTTTCTCGCTCTCCCCACGTTTCCCTTCCCGGAGCATATCTTGGCGTATTTCTTCGCGATCTCAAGAGTGCGATCGGTGGATCCTCCGTCGGACACTATTACCTCAGCCTCGGGCACGACCCTCCTAGCATTTATCAGGGTTTCCTCTATGAATTTTTCCTCGTTGAGCGTCGGTATGATTATGCTTATCTTGAACTTTGGGGAGAGCGGGTAGTACGGCTCATCTCCTTTTTCTGAGGAACGCTTCATACGACCTTTCCACCTGTTTTGCTATGACGTCAAAATCAAAAAATGTTTTTGCACGCCTCCTTGTCCTCTTGGATAGCCTTTTTCTGGCGTTTTTGTCCTCTAGGAGAAAATTCACCGCCCCGGCCATTTGGGCGGGATTTTTGGGCTCAACGAGGATTCCACAGTCGCCAACTACTTCCGGAATTCCTCCAACTTTTGTGGCCACCGTAGGCAGCTCGCACGCCATTGCCTCTATCAGGACTATCCCGAAGGGCTCCCACAGAGATGGTAAAACAAAGACATCGCCTGCGGAGTAATGCTCAATTAGTTTTGACTGCTCCACAAAGTGTGTGATGAATACCACCCTGTCGCTCACGCCGAGCTTCTTCGACAACGCCACAAGTTTGTGCAGCTCCGGTCCCCTGCCGATTATTATTGATTTCATTTTTGGCGTGATGCTCGGGAGGGCCTTTATCAGGAACTCCACGCCTTTCTGCTCAACTAGGCGACATACTGTGATGGAGAGAAATTCACAGCCCAGGTGGTCCTTAATGTCGCTCTTAACCTTCCTGAACTTTTTCGTGTCAACCCCATTGTAGATGACTTCGGTTTGGTCTTTTGGATAGTCCTTTGGCACCGTTACCTCAAGCGTCCACCTGCTGTTTGCTATTATCCGGTCCGAGCGGCGCATTATCCTCGCGCCAACGAGGTCGTCGAACATCTGCCCGAACAGGTCAACTTCCCTTGAGATGCCGAAGGGTCTGGCGTTGTGAAGGGTCAGAAATAAGGGCTTCCCGAGCGAGTCCTTCCAGAAGGCCACCGAGGAGAAATTGAGGAAGAACCTGTTGTGGAGGTGGATTATATCTGGGTCCTCCCCCCTGCATATTCTTTCCAGCTTATTCCTGAAGCCAACAGGTATGGAGAATGGAGGGGGAAGAAATGCCGGAAGCTTCTTGAGGATCAGACTTTTCACTCTGTGAACCCTGATGCCCTCAATGATCTCGGTTCCTCTCGTTCCCGGAAGCATTGAGGTTATAACGCTGATGTCGTGTTTTCTAGAATGGCGCCTGCAGAGCTCGAAGAGATAGTTTTCAGTTCCTCCCAGGTATGGATAAAAAAAAGGGTTTATGTGGAGTATTCTCATGGACACCATACTTAATCAACCAGAAATATTAAAATTTCAGGCAGTTATCTTCTCCCCCCTCCATACCTTGATGCCAAGCTTTGAGATCGCGATTGCCCCGATGGATGTCCCAAATATCAGGGAAATGGATCTGTCGATCAGCAGGGCGCTTATGGCCATACCTTTTGGAACCCCGAAGGTGAGAAAGATCGACAGAATGGTGATGTCAACCGTTCCTATTCCGCCTGGCAGCAGCGGTATCAGCCCGGCAATGGCGGGAAGGGTAAGCGCGAGCATCAGCATTGGAAGCTGGGGGGAATATCCAACGGCGCAGAATACAACCCACAGACGAATAATGCCCAGTGCCCATAGGAAGGAGGAGATGAGGGTCACAAACATGGCGACTCTCAGCCTGCTGAAGATAAGAGTCCCCCCGCGGTAGAACCTTTCAACGGATTCCTCTATCTTCTTCCTCTGCGGTTTTCTTCGAAAGAATTTTAGGATACGGACGAATAAGCCAACGAACTTCCTTGCCACCATTCTTCGCTTTAAAAATGCTGAGATCCCCAGCACGAAAAGGAGGATCACAAAGATCCAGCTGCCGATGAGGAGGGCCAGCATCTCCAGTTGCGCGTGCAGAAAAGATGCGAAGATCCCAAAAAGCAGCAAAAACGCGAAGAGGGGGATGTCAAGCAGGAGCTCGCTGACGATGGTGGCCGATGCGTGGGAGGCAGGGACCTTGGTCGTCCTGCTCATGAGGATGGTCCTTGCTATGGGGTCCCCACCGGCGTATGTCATGGGCGTCATGTTGTTGACGAAGATGCCGCTCAGGACCACCTGAAAGACGTGACGGAGAGGAATCCTGTACCCAACGCGGGAAAGGGTGTACCTCCATCTGGCGGACCAGCAGAGGATCCCAAAAATATAGACGCAAAGTGCCAACATGACCATGTGGTAGTCGGCGGATGCCAGTGCCTTGATCATCTCGCTCACGTTCTCTCCGGTGAAGACAAAAATGGAAAAGGCAACGATCACGGCTATGAGGAGGATGACCATAAGGAGCTTTCGGGTTGTTCCCTTTCTTTTTCCCATGGTTTCCAAACAATATCGGGCACGGTAAAAAATAAGTTTGGTTAGTTGGGTTAGATATTAATCGCCCCCGTGAAAATGTTGTTTGTATGCTGCGGGTGAACCTCAAGAGGTGGATGAAGGAGAACTGGGTCTACGTTACGTCTTGGATAGCTATGGGGCTGCTGCTGCTGGTCCTTCTGATAAAAAAGCTTGGCGTTGACATACTTTTTCTCATAGTGCCGTTTCTTCCATACCTCATGCTCTCCCTGGGGAGGATGGTGAAAGAGGTGAGGGGATGATCCTAGCGCATGTGACAGTGCCCGTCATCCTGTACGGCCTATTTCCCCAGCTCAATCTGCTTGTGCTGCTGATAGGTGCAAACGTGTCCAGCTTCGATGCGCTTCCCACCCTGATCAGGAAAAAGGTGCCGGATAAGCCGATAGAGGAAACACACGCGGCAACGGTGCTTCACACGCTTTTCTTCTTCATTCTGCTCTTCTTCCCGATATACATCTGGCTCGGCTTTCAGATAGCGCTCTCCTTCACAGTGGGGGGCTTCACACATGTGTTGATTGATGCTCTTGATGAAAAGGGGAGAATGCTGCTGTATCCCATCAGCAAAAGATTTTACGGACCAAAGCTCTTTACCTATGACTTCTGGACCTACGTGACGGATAAAAGAATATTCGCACTGGAGTCCTCCCTTTTCATAGTCTCCTGCGTGATCCTTCTCCTTTAATAATAGTGTGAGCGAGGTGTGAAACGTGAAGGCGGCGATCAGTCCCGAGCTCTTGAGGATCCTTGCGTGTCCGGAGTGCAAGGGAAACCTCAGGCTTGTGAAGAACCAGCTTATATGCAAAAAGTGCTGGAGGAAATATCCAATAAAGGAAGGCATACCCCATCTGCTTCCGGACGAACTCAGATGACTTCAATCTTTATCAGCAGGATTGCATTTGGGTCCCGCAGGAGGTCGACAAAATCCCTTGGCAGATCAGCGGCGGATACGTTGGCCCTCACCGCCAGGGTTCTCTCGCATACATAACAGCTTTTTCTGATGACCATATCAGATGTGTGGGCAAGCTTCAGCAAAGGGTGTCCGAGCGCCCTCACGGTTTCCCTCCTGTTTCCAACTCTCAGCTCGATGATAACCCCCCTGCCGGCCCTTATTCCATCCTTCAACTCGGCTGGAAGATCCGCAACGGATTTTTCCGATGAAACCCCGATCACGCAGTCGCCCTTCGGGCTTACCTCCGGATCCTTCGTTATCATCAACGTGGTGCTGTGCCTCGCCTTGATATTTGGGTGCCCCCTTGCCCTGAAGGTTATTCCGCTCATCTGGGATACACTTAAGGTTTATAATGAGAATTAGATTTTGGTATGATGTTTGATGGGGAGCGCGAGGACCTCGTTCAAAATCTCGTGAGATGGGGTTACCTCCGGAGCCCTCACCTGATAGCTGCGTTCAGAAGGGTGCCAAGGCACGAGTTTGTTCCCAAGAACATGAGGAAGTATGCGTACTCCGACCAGCCCCTTCCAGTAGGGCACGGTCAGACCATCTCCGCGCCGAGCATGATTGCCATAATGATGGAGTCCCTGGAGGTAGACAGAAACCAGAGGGTGCTTGAGATAGGCACCGGCTCCGGATACAACGCGGCCCTCCTAGCGGAGGTGGTTGGAAGCGGTGGGAGAGTTGTCAGCGTTGAAAGGATAAGGGAACTGGCCGACCGCGCGTCCGAGAACCTCAGAAAAACAGGTTATGGGTGGGTGGAGGTCGTGGTGGGTGATGGAACCTGCGGTCATGAGGAGGGCGCTCCCTGGGACAGAATACTGGTGACCGCCTGCGCTCCCAGGATCCCCGAGCCGCTGATACAGCAGCTAGCTGAAGGAGGAAGACTTGGGGCGCCGGTTGGGGAGCATTCTTTGATGCAGACCTGGGTGGTGGCGGGAAAAAGGGGAGGAAAGGTCGATGTGACGGAGCACGGAGGGTGCTCTTTCGTCCCATTGATAGGGAGGTATGGTTGGCCGGAGGAGCAGCTTTAGCCCAGCCACCTTTCAAGCGAGGCCTGTCCTCTCTCACACTTTCCTCTCAGCAGCTTTTCTATTCCCGTTTGAACCCTGGAGTCAGAAAAATCGTATTCCCCGCATAGGAACCTCTTTATCTTTTCAGGGTCGGGATCCCTCCACCTGAGCGTGTAGTTGGAGGTGACAGCTGGCTTTAGGAAGACCTCCCTGACCTCCAGCGGATCCACCTCAAATTTTTCGCCGAGTTCGTTCATCATCGCTTTAATGGATCCTTTTTCCCTTATGAGTTCCAAGGCCTTTTTTGGGCCAATTCCCTTCACCCCTTCGTTGAAGTCGGTCCCGATCAGGATCCCCATGTCAATGAGCTGTTCTCGCGTGATTCCGAGACCCCTCAGCACTCCTTCGAGTTCGACGACCTCAGGCTCCACCTCGATGTACACGTCCTTGCCCGGGAGCTTTCTCCGGCCGGTTATTGCGAGATTTCTGATCAGCGTCGGTGAGCCGAACAGCAGGGCATCAAAATCCTGGCTCCCCACGGCCCAGGCATCCCCTTTGCTAACAAGATACGCTGCCTGTGCTTCTCCCTCGCCGGGAGCCTGCACCCAGGGCACCCCCATGTACTCCAGCAGTTCCTTTGCTTGGTCGATCATCCTCTGGTCGACCCGCCCCGCTCTCTGCGCGAATTTTCTTGCGTCCTCAATTCTCCCCTCCGCCACCGCTCTTGCCCACTCTTCCTCCGCCTTCGCTCTAAGGGCCCTTCTTTCCTCCACTGTGCGCTGCTTCAGCTTGGGAGGCTCCCCATCAAAGACGTATATGGGGAGGATGCCGGCCTCAATGAAATTGGCCGTCCTGTAAAACAGCCCGGAGAGGTGGGAGGTGATTCTTCCCTTGGAGTCCCTCAGGAGTTCCCCGTCCCTCTGTCTTATTATGGAGAGAAACTGGTAGAGAAAGTTCATTGCGTCCACGGCTATCTTCTTGCCGCGGAGATCTTCGAGCCCGATCTTCTTCTTAGGTACAACGTCTCCGAGCTGGACCCCCATCCGTACCAATAGGAGATATGTGGATCACATTATAAGAGCAGTCAGCTCTCGGTTGCCCTTTTCTCACCGGGGAGCCTGCGGACAACGGTTATCGGGATGGCATCCTTCTCGAACTCATACATTGCTATCTCTATTGGATCGGTCAGGTTTTCCGGCAGCTCAACCAGTACAGGGGCGCCCATGGCTATCTGCAGCGACCTAGCTCCAATTATCCTCGCCTTTTCGTAGCGCGTGTACTTTTTTGCTGCCAGAGGGTTGGGAAAGATGAGCGGCACCCCCTACATTCCAGGTGGCATGCCGCCCTCTCCGGGCCCCTTCTCCTTTTCTTCTTTCTCCAGTTTTCCGGCAGCAATCACGTCGTCTATCCTCAGTATCATCTCTGCAACTTCGCTGGCGGACTTTATGGCCTGTATCTTGACCCTCATGGGTTCAATGATCCCCCGTTCCATGGTGTCGAGGGTCTTTCCGCTCACCACGTCCAGGCCAATGTTTTTTCCGTCCTTCTCGTGGGCAGCCCTGAGATCCATCAGTATGTCTATCGGGTCAAGTCCAGCGTTTTCCGCGAGCGTCCTGGGTATGATCTCCATCGCGTCCGCAAACGCGTTCACCGCCAGCGCCTCTCTCCCGCCAACGGTCTCAGCGTATTCCCTCAGGCCCTTTGCGACCTCGATCTCCACTGCGCCCCCGCCAGCGACCATCTTTCCATCCTCTATCGCCGCGGATATCACGGAGAGTCCGTCGTGGACTGCCCTCTCAAGTTCGTCCACCACGTGCTCTGTTCCACCCCTCACGAGTATGCTCACGGACTTTGGATCCCTGCATCCCTCTATGAATATCATTTCCTCGCCGGCTATCTTCCGCTCCTCCACCAGCGCGGCGGTGCCGAGATCGGCAGGCGTGAGGTCCTTTATGTTAGTCACGACCTTTCCTCCGGTCGCGCGGGCGAGCTTTTCCATGTCTGAGTCCTTCACCCTTCTGGCCGCCAGTATCCCCGCCTTGGCAAGGTAGTGCTGTGCGACGTCGTCTATTCCCTTCTGGCAGAAGACCACGTTTGCCCCTGTTTTCTTTATCTGGTCCACCATCTCCTTCAGCATCCTTCGCTCTTCCTCCAGGAAGCTGCGAAGCTGCTCCGGGTCGGTTATGTTTATCTTTGCATCGGTTTCGGTTTCCTTGACCTCAAGGGACATGTTGAGGAGGGCGATCCTTGCGTTCTCCACCCTCTTCGGCATTCCCGGGTGAACGACCTCCTTGTCCAGGACTATCCCCTGAATGAGCTGGGAGTCTGCCGTGCTTCCGCCGGTTTTCTTCTCGACCTTTATGTTGTCTATGTCTGCCTCAAGCTTCCCGTCCGCCTCCTCAACTATCTGCTTGACGGCCTTCACGCAGAGCTCTGCCAGCTTTTCTCCCCTTATCTCAGAGCCCTTGCTGCTCAGGGATGTGATGGCTATCTGCTTGAGAAGCTTTTCATCGTTCTTGCCCACCGGCTTTGCTATCTTCTCCACGATCTCCTTCGCCTTCTCAGCGGCAAGCTTGTAACCGGTGGTTATGACGGTCGGATGTATGTCCTGATCGAGAAGCTCCTCGGCCTTTTTGAGGAGTTCGCCAGCGAGGACGACGGCGGTCGTGGTCCCGTCACCCACCTCGTTCTCCTGGGACTTTGAGACCTCAACCATCATCTTCGCCGCCGGGTGCTCGACGTCCATGGATTTCAGTATAGTCACGCCATCGTTGGTGATGGTCACGTCCCCGAGGTTGTCAACGAGCATTTTGTCCATTCCGCGGGGCCCCAAGGTTGTCCTGACGGCCTCCGCGATAACCCTGGCCGCCATTATGTTCATCCTCTGGGCATCCCGCCCCAGGTACCTCTGCACCTTTTCAGGCAATATCAACACAGGCTGTCCACCCAGCTGAACCAAGTTAATCCCTCCGAAGTTCCTACCAAGTATCACGGCTGTTGTTTATATGCATTTATGTATGGATTTTTTTTGGGTATAAAAATTTTACGCTTTTTTAATTTCTTCCACCTGTTGAACGAACTTCCTGTAGGCCTCCCCGCCCTTAAGCTTTTCAGCGTCCCTCTTGTATAGGTCATCCTTTAATCTCCTGCCCGTTGTCTTCTCCCATTCCTCAAACGATACTCCCTGGCTTTTCTGGTCCCTGTCCCTATACCACTCCGGTATGACATTAAAGGCGCAGAATGGAACCACTCTCCTGTCGGTCATCACATAGTGGATGCAGCAGCGCTTCACCCTCTCTATGTCGTAGTTGTACAGGTCCATGAAGTGCATCATTCCTATGAAGAGCGCCCTCATGTGAAACTTGCCCAGGGCATCGTAGTTGTGCCTCACTATGATGTCGAACAGCAGTTTCCCCACGTCCAAGTCCTTTGGCTTGCTTTTCTTGTCTATGAATTTTCCGATGTTGCCTAAGATCTTCATTCCAACCAGGGCCCTGCTCTTCCCCTTCCTGAGCTCACCCGTTTTCTCCCGCAGGTACTCCAGAAATCCCTCCACGTCGATGAACCTCGTGATGGGAAGCATCCTTTCACCATCTTTAAACACATATGTGGCGGCGCCGCAGGCGAAGTGGCTGCTGAGGTCGTACATCGCCCTGCCCGTGAGAGCTTCGAGGAAGCCGCTGATCACCATCGCGGTTGGCACGGGGAAGAAGTCTTCAGCTGCTATCTCGCCGTTCGTCTGCTCTTCGAGCCTTTTGAGCACGTCCGGGATTGTTACCCTGTACCTTTCCCTCTCCTCCCTGGGCATGCGCCCAACAAGGGAGACCGGCTGGAAGTTAACCCCCCGGATGACATCCAGATTCTTGAATCCGAACCTCACGATGTCCCCGATCTCTCCGTCGTTTATCGAGTTGATCACAGTGGGCACGAGGACGATCCCCATCCCAACTTTCCTGCAGTTCTCCAGAAGCTGCGGGACCTCCCAGTGGTTCTTTGGATTGGTTTTTTCGGTTAATCCGTCAAAGCTCAGGTAAAGGGTGTTCACTCCCTCCTCCCTAACCTTTTTCAGGAGCTCGGGATCGTGGGCCAGCCTTATGCCGTTGGTGTTCAGCTGGACATGATCTATTCCATGCCTTTTGATGGTCCTTATTATCTCTATGAGATCCTCTCTGAGGCACGGCTCTCCCCCCGTGATCTGCACCGCGTTGCATGGAATTGGCCTCTCATTTCTGAGTATCTCCACCATTTCATCTATCTGCTGGATGGTCGGCTCGTAAACGTAGCCGACGCGTCCTGAGTAGAAAAAGCAGTACCAGCAGGTCAGATCACATCGGTTGGTTACCACTATGTTCGCGAGGGCCGTGTGACTTTTGTGGATTCTGCACAGCCCGCAGTCCTTGGGACACACCGGCGCTTCCTTCACCACCTGAGGATTTTCGACCCCCCTTCCGTCTTGGGAATATCTCTTTGCCCTCTCGTACCACTCTCTGGAACCAAAGTAAAGCTCCCTGAATTCCCCGTGCTCCGGGCAGGTCTTGGTTATCCATACCCTGCCTCCATCGTCAAGTACGGTGGCGGGTATTATCTTCAGGCACTCTGGGCACACAGATTCAGTTTTTGCCAGTTCTTCCATGATTCACATCACCATCAATGTTCTGGGTCCAAATAAAATCCCCTATTTGGGAGGACTTAGGTCCAACCTTTTTATCTGCGAAAGGACCCTCTTTCTGACCTCGTCAACGGGATCGATCCCGCCGACTATCTTTCCATTTTTTATAAGTTGAGTCATCGCAGTTCTCATGGCCCCTCCACATCTTGGGCATATTGTTCTGGACCTGGTTATGAGGTAGCTCATGCATCTCTTGCATCTCCACACCTCCTTCTTACAGCCGAACTTTCCCCGCTTCGCCACTGGTTTTCCATTCATCTCCACTATGTCCATGGCGAAGTTAACAGTCGGCGCGTTGCTGAGCCAGCTGCCGACTCCAAACCCGTCCGCTCCGGCCTCGGCAAGCGCGCTCACCTCTCTCTCCCCTATTCCTCCGGAAACTATGATCTTCACGTTTTCATATCCCCTGCGGTCTAGCTCCCACCTCACCTCCCTGACGATCTCCGGGAAGTCGCCCTTTCTGGAGGGAGGGGTGTCGAGCCTCACCCCCCACAGCCTTTTTCCCAGGGCCTCCGCGGCCATCACTGCCTCTACCTTTTCGTCAAAATATGTGTCCACGAGTGCAACCCTCGGGACGTTTTTGGGGATCACCTCATCAAATGCCTTCCATGCCTTCACCTGGTCGCCAAAGAGGATTATCAGGGAATGCGGCATCGTTCCCATAGGTTCCTTTCCTATAATTCTGGCCCCTGAGATGGCGGACACCCCATCGAATCCGCCGATGTAAGCCGCTCTGTCTATCATGGGCGATATTGCAGGGTGCATTCGCCTTATACCGAAGGACAGTAGCAGCTTGTCTGGAACCAGCTTTCTGATCCTGGCGGCAGCCGTCGATACTCCAGTGGCATGGCAGAGGACTCCAAGGAGAGGTGTTTCAAGCTCACAGAACTCCCCGTAGGGTCCTTCTATTACCACGACGGGCATCCTCACCCCCCTGATGTCCACAGGTGTGAATATGGTGCCCTCCGGGAGGGCATACACGTTCACCTTTACTCCCTCAAAGAGATGAACCAGCTCATCAATGCCGCAGAGAACTCCCCAGCTCCACCCGTTCGGCAGCGATCCGGCCGTGACCTCGGCCACAACCCTGGTTCCCTCCAGCCCTTTTGCCCTCAGAACCTCCATTGTCCTGACGAAGTAGATGTCTGTTGTCCCGCCCCTCTTTATCTCTTCATCGGACGCCACGTTGAACCTCATGGCCCGCTCCACTCCGATATCAACTCCTCAGACCTAACAACCCTCGCGCCATATATATTTCTCATGTACTCCAGCGATCTGATGTTTCTCTCATCGTCCGGGGATGCTACGCAATCTTCGGGCACGACCGTGGAGTATCCCCTGAAGAACGCACCGGCCGCCGTGTTCTGTATACATATATCGGTCACTACCCCCACCAGGACAACGTTCCTCACGCCTTTTCCCCTCAGCACCTCATCTAGAGGGGTTTCAAAGAAGGCGTCGTAGGTGCGCTTTGTGAGCACAACATCCCCTGCCCCGGGGGTCAGCTCCCTCACGACCTTTGATCCCTCAGATCCCGCCATGGCGTGCCTTCCCCATACCCTGAGCTCCGGATCATCCCTCTCGTGCGAGTCGCAAACGTATACTACTGGAAGCCCCCTCTTCCTGGCTGCGGAGAGAAGGCTGGAGATCCTGGGCATTATTCCCCTCGCTCCTGGAAATCCGAACTTCCCCCACACGAAGTCATTTATCATATCGATTACAATCACGGCAGCGGTCATGCTCTCAGAGATACTCCTGCCCCGGGTAAAAAAAGGGTGTTTTTTATACTGTCAGGTATTTTTACGCCACCGTCCAATCTTTCACCAGGTACCCCCATGTGCGGCGATTTGGGCACCTTGATCGGGCGTTCGATATGGTTCATACTGCCGGCGTATGTTGCGAATGCAGCTCCGGTGGTGGTCGGCGGGGGAAGACCGCTGGATGGGGGGAGGAAGATGTCAGATGGCCGTCCTGTATTCGGTCCGGGAAAAACCGTGAGGGGGCTGGTTGGCGGTCTTATGGCAGGTTTTCTAGTCGGAGTTATCCAGTTCTTGATTACCCTTTCTGCCGCATATCTTGTTCAGGCGCTTCTCATGTCAGCGGGCGCATTATCTGGCGACCTCCTCGGAAGTTTCATGAAGAGAAGGATGGGCGTTCCGCGGGGAGGTGCAGCCCCCCTGCTGGATCAGCTCGGCTTTCTGGCGTTTGCGCTCCTTTTCGTGGCCCCCCTTGCTTTTCCGGGTTGGGATTCAGTGGTGGTTCTTGTGGTCATAACGCCGCCCCTGCACCTTGCGACGAATTTTTTGGGATACAGGGCGGGACTGAAAAGCAGGCCTTACTAGGTGTGATGTTTGAGGAGAAAGTACGATCTGTTTGGGATCGGCACTCCGGTGATAGATCATTTTGTGGTGGCACCTCAGCGGCTGATCGGCGAAAAAAATCTCAGGGAGGAGGCAACAAATTATGTGTCTGGAGAGGAGCTGGATAGGCTCCGTGAGGGATTATCGAGCTCAATCCTTCTCGTTTGGCCGGGAGACAACGCGAGGAACGTGTGCGAGGGCGTGGCGTTCATGGGAGGGAGAACGGCATACGCAGGACGGGTTGCAGGCGACCGCGAGGGAAGGATGTTCAAGGATGTGTTGCGGCGCCTTGGCATAGATCCGTTTCTTGAGTTTGGTCCGGGCAGAACTGGCAGGATAATCACCCTGATCACGCCGGACCTCAAAAGGACGTTTGTAGCAGACCTGGGCAACGGGGAGGACTACTCCTTGGTTCCCGAGGAGGGTATAAAAAGTTCCTGCTTCCTGTTCCTGACCTCGATAACCCTCCTCAGGGGAAAAATAGCGAGGGTGGCACAGGAGTCCATTTTTGTGGCCAGAAGGTACAGGACCAAGGTATCGATTTCCCTCGAGAGTTCGCCCATGATCAGGGAAAACAGGTCCCGGCTCCTTGAGCTAATTCGCAAGTCGGATGTCCTTTTTGGGAACGAGGATGAGATCTCCGCGCTCACCGGGGAAAGCGCCAGGATGGGTGCGGGTACATTGGCGCGGGAGGTCCCGGTGGTTTGCCTTAAAATGGGGAAGAGGGGCTCCCTCGTTTTCACTGAAGGAAGGGTGCTGGAGGTTGCTCCGTTTCCGGCTTCCGTCAAGGATCCAACCGGAGCGGGGGATTTTTATGCCGCCGGATTTCTCTATGGGATGATCAGGGGGAACAGCCCTGAGGACTGCGGGAGGATGGGTTCCAAGCTGGCCTCTATGGTGATAGAGAATCTTGGCGCCACCCTAGCGGAGACCGGGAGGATGTGATATATACTCTTAGATGAAAAATCTTTACTCAGGGGGAACATGGGAAAAGTGGCTGGGGCGTGCAGTCTCTGTGGCAGGGTAGGAACCGAGGTGTACAGGTGCGGGATCTGCGGGGCGGTCGCGTGCGCGGAGTGTTTCCTCAAGGATATAAAGGCCTGCAAAAAGTGCGTCAGAAAGGGGCTTTGGGTGGAAAGCAGTAAGCGCGAGTGATTGTTTGCTGGATGAGAAGGCGCTGGAGGAGCTGTCCTCTCTGCTCTCTGAGCTCAGGGAGCTTGCTTCTTCAGGCATTCCAATAGTGGTTGAGGGTTTGGAGGACGTGAGGGCTCTTACTGGTATAGGCATCAGGGGCAAGTTTTACAGGATATCGGGACATGGGACTATATTGAACTTCATAGAGAGCCTATCAGGGCACAATGAGGTTCTCGTCCTCACTGACTTTGACCGCAGAGGCGAGGAGCTGGCAAGGTTCTGTGAAAGACATCTTAAGGTGATCGGCGTCAGGCCGCTTACAGAACAGAGAAAGAGGCTGAGGCAGCTTCTGCGCAAGGAAGTCAAGGACATATCGGGTGTGGGCAGGCTCATCAGGGCATATGGGCTCTGAGCGAGAGGAACTTGTGGACCAGCCAGGGATCTATCCCTATCCCCGTGAGCTTTCTCGCAATATCCTCTTCCTTCATTCCCTCTCCAGCAAACTTCTTGTACAGTTTTCCCATCGTCTCGAATATCTCGTGGGGGAAGCACACCCAGGCGTCCGTGAACCTTGCTGAGAAATCAGGCTTCGTGATCGACCAGGGCTTGTGGTAGAGAGTACAGACCCTCACCTCTGATGCGCCGAGCTTCAGCAGGTGATCCCTGACCACCTTAAGGCTGTTGCCGGAGTCAGCTATGTCGTCGACCAGCAGGACCCGCTTCCCCTTCACGTCTACGGAGAGCGGTTGAGTGATCTCAGGAACTGAGCGCGTCTGATATATATCTCGGTAGTACTCAACCTTCAGAGTTGCCAGGTTGTGGTTGGCCAGAATATCTGAAAGAACGCGTCCTGGTATCCACCCGCCCCTTGATACGGCCACAATCACGTCCGGGATGAAGCCGCTCCGCAGTATCTGGCCGGCCACCTCAACGCATAGTCCGTATATGTCGTTCCAGCTTGGTACCTCATATTTTTCGGGTTTTTTGTCCCGCTGCACAGTTCCTAATCACCCTCAGAGATTAAAAGCGATGGTCCTTGAGACGTGGAATTAAGTTTCCCAAAATTTTTAAACGTTGAAGGAGAGATTAAAGGGTGCAGCATGACAAAGGAGATAACTGAGATCGGAAAGCTGAAGGAAGGACGCTTCGTTATAGTAGATGATGAGCCCTGCAGGATAGTTGGATTCTCCACTTCCGCACCTGGCAAACACGGACATGCGAAGGCCAAGATAGACGCGGTGGGACTTTTCGACTCGCAGAAGAGGACAATAGTCCGTCCGACAAATGCCAAGATCGAGGTCCCGATCATAGAGAGGGGATCAGCTCAGGTCCTCGCCATAGTCTCGAACAACGCGCAGCTTATGGATCTCAACACATATGAAACCTTTGAGCTTCCCATTCCGATAAACCTGCGCGGGGACGTGAGGGAAGGAGTTGAAGTGGAGTACATTCAGGCTCTTGGAAGAAGAAAAATTGAGAGGGTAAAATAAAACCTTCTAAAAAGGATTATAGATCGCACCCGCGAACGGTTTTCCTGCCGTTGGCCTTAGCGCGGGCGATCGCCTTTTTACAGCTCTCGGCAACAAGCTTGTCGAGCTCCGTGAAAAAGTCTCCGCTCGCGCGGACGCCCTTCAGCAGGTTTCTCACCGCGGATTTTACCACATATGCCATAAGCACACCTCCGCTTTTTACCCTTTATTCCTGTTTTTAGGCGTATTTAACGCTACCGCCTCACGTGGCCGCTGCGCCCCTTTTTCCTGAACTCCGCTAGCAGTTTTCTCATTTCCTCGCGCGGCATCTCAAAGCTCTGCGCGATGGTCGGGAATTTTCCCGATTTTACCTCGTTTCTGAATTCAGAGATCGCCCTTGATATCGTTTCGCTGACGTTGGCGTATCTCTTTACGAACTTGAGCTGTTTGTCCTCCATGCCCAGGATGTCGTGCAGGACCACCACCTGCCCGTCACAATAAGGTCCAGCCCCGATTCCTATCGTCGGTATCTCAAGTTTCTCCGTTATCAGCTTTGCAAGCTGCCAGGGCACGCACTCGAGGACAAGCGCGGATGCCCCGGCCCTCTCGAGCCTGATCGCATCATCCATCAATCGCTTGGCTGTGGAGCTGGTTTTCCCCTGAACCCTGAATCCGCCGAACTGGTGGTACCACTGTGGGGTCAGCCCGAGATGCCCAATTACGGGTATTCCTGACTCCACGATGGCCCTGGCCCTGCTGACCATCGCGCCACCTCCTTCGACCTTGACGGCCTCTGCCCCGCCCTCCTTCACGAGGCGTCCTGCGTTTCTAATCGCGTCCTCCTCGCTCGCCTGATAGGACATGAAAGGCATATCTCCCACCACCAGGGCCCTCTCCACGCCCCTGGAGACAGCCTTGAGGTGGTATATGATGTCCTCAACTGTCACGCCAAGCGTATCTCTGAGTCCGAGGACAACATTCCCAAGGGAATCCCCAACAAGTATAGAATCCACTCCTGCGGCGTCTAGAAGTTTGGCGGTCGGGCAGTCATACGCCGCAACCATGACTATCCTTTCGCCCTTTGATTTCATCTCCGTGAGAGAGGCAGCTGTGACCTTCATCCTGCGCACCATGATGTTATTTATTCGTCTCTCTAATTAGGTTGTGGTTGCATGGTTGGAGGGTATAAGGGGAAAATTCTCTGGGTGGATCTTTCAAGTGGACGAACAGCGGTGGAAAGGATTAACCTGAGGCTTGCATACAACTACCTCGGCGGAAGGGGATACGCTGCCAGACTTCTGTACGAGCGCCTGAGGCCAGGGATAGATCCCCTGGGCCCCGAGAACGTCCTGATCCTGATGACGGGCCCCCTGACGGGCACTGCATATCCGGGGGCGGGAAGAACTGCGGTGTGCTCAAAGTCGCCGCTCACGGGGACAGTGGCAGATTCCCTCATGGGGGGCGCATTTGGTGCTTTCCTCAAAATGGCCGGATTTGATGGGATAGCGTTCAAGGGGGTCTCAAGGGAACCGGTCTATCTCGCTGTGGAGGACGGCAGGGTTTCGATCGAGAGCGCTGCCCATCTGTGGGGAAAAACCACGGTCGAATCAGGCAGGGAGCTCCTCGGCGCATACGAGGGCTCTTGGATTGCGGCAATAGGTCCGGCAGGTGAGAACCTGGCCAGAATGGCCTGCATATACACCGCGGGAAAAGGGGGAAGGGAGGGATATGCTGGAAGGTGCGGCATGGGGGCGGTGATGGGGTCGAAGCGCCTGAAGGCGATCGTGGTGAGGGGGTCGGAAAAGGTTAATGTTGAGCACGAGGCGGAGTTCAGCAAGATGTTGAGAAAGATAAGAAAGGTGATAGAGACGCACCCCATAACGGGCTCAGACGGCAGCCTTGCCAGGTTTGGCACAGCGCTTCTGGTGCACAGGATCACTGCCGCAGGCATGCTCCCCAGTGAAAACTTCTCCGGAAAAAAGCTCACCTTTGACGATGTCGATGGGTTTTCAGGGGAAACCGTCCGGGAAAGGTACCTCGTGAGGAAGACCGCCTGTTTCGCATGTCCCACCGCCTGCGGCAGATGGGTCAGGGTGGGGGGCTGGGAGGGAAAGGGCGCGGAGTATGAGAACATAGCGATGCTAGGACCCAACTCGGGTTTCTATTCCTACGATGAGATAACCGAGCTGAACAGGCTTTGCGATGAGCTGGGTCTGGATGCGATCTCCGTCGGGGGGATACTGGGGTACGCGAGGGCGGCAGGGGAGGTGTCTGGGTTCGAGGAGGCGAAAAGGTTGATCGCAGAAATAGCGGGCGGGAAATCAAAATACTCGGGCGGGCTTGCGAGGATGAGGTCCGGGCGGGGGATCCTCAAGCCGGTCGTGAAGGGACTGGAGCTGCCGGCCTACGATCCAAGGGGCGCAAGGGGCATAGCCCTCGCATATGTCACCTCAAACAGGGGAGCGTGCCACCTGAGGGCCTACACGATCGCACCGGAGATATTGAGCAATCCCGAGTTCGTGGATCCGAGATCGGATAGGGGCAAAGCCAGGCTCGTCAGGAGGATGCAGGATGCCTTCGCGGTATATGACTCGATGATAGGCTGCAAATATCATGCGCTTGCGCTCTTTGCCACTCTGGAGTTCGAGCTGGATGATATAGCGAGAACCCTGACCGCGCTTACCGGCCTGAGCTGGTCTGGTGAGGACCTGCACGACGTTGGGTCCCGCATCTATGACGTTGAGCGTTTGTTTAACGTTCGCGAGGGATTCACCCCGGATGATGATGCCCTGCCGGGAAAGTTAGATGTTGTCCCGAGGAAACTGCTTTTGGAATACTATGCGGAGAGGGGATGGAGCAGAAGAGGAATTCCAAAGAGGAGGCCGCTGAGGGGGATAAAGCGGGCCAGGAAGTTTAGGATTATAACGAGTCCGCTTGAGAGGCTATCGTTTCCGGCGTTGCAGGTGGCGCTGGACATGGATGCCGACGTTGAGACAGCGGCCTCGGTCGCGAGGGAGGTGTACCTGGGTGGGGCACCCATCGTGGAGGCGGGAACGCCTTTGATCAAGAGGCATGGTGTGGAAAGGCTTATCCCGGTGCTGCGGAGGGCGGCCCCTGGGGCCCTCATAGTTGCCGATCTTAAGACGATGGACGTTGGAAATCTTGAGGCCAGAATAGCATTTAGGAGCGGAGCGGACATTTCCGCGGTGCTTGCGATCGGGGGGAGGACAAAGATAATGGAGGCGGTGAGCGAGGCAACGAGGTGGGACAGGGCAATTCTGATAGACTTCATAGACTGCGAGGATCCGCTCGGCAGAATGGAGGAACTCAAAGAGGATCTAGAGGGACATGAGGAGCGCGTGGTGTTCTGCCTGCACAGGGGAATAAGCGAACAGCTGAAGGGAAGGGGGATATATGAGCAGGCCCAGCTCATCGCCGAGGCCAAGAAGATCGCGGGCAGGTTCCCTCTGGCTGTGGCGGGAGGAATAAAGGAGGGCGTGGCGAAGGATGTGGTTGCCGCCGGGGCGGACATATGCATAGCCGGCAGCGCGATATACAACTCCTCGGATCCGAGGGCAGCAGCGAGAAGGATCATTGAGGAGATCAGGGGGTCTAGGCAGTAAAGGCTTCATTTTAGTACTCTTTCCCACTTCACGTTTTCTTCAAACAGCTTTTTCATCAGATTGAGCCTGCCCGTGTCGTTGGGCTTTATCCTGCCGACTATCCCTTGGATCATGTTCAGAGTTGTATAGGTGTCATATGGGACCACTATTATCGGTGTTTTCATCTCGTCAGCCCTGGGAAGTATCTTGACGCTGGGGTAGAGGTTCCCTGTGACTATGATGGCAGAGGTTCCAGTTTCCAGGGCTGCCGAGATGATATCTGTCCTGTCGCCGCCCACTATTACAGCCTTGTTCGTCGTCTTTCTAAAGTATCTCATCGCGCTCTCCATGGACATGGCACCCACCAAAAAGTTCTGAACAAGGTTGTCCATGCCCTCCTTCCCGGCAATGACCTCGCCTCCCAGGAATTCCTGTATTTCCCTTACCCGCAGGGCGCCCAATATGTCACGGTTTGGTATGGAACCCAGCAGCTCTATTCCCTCTGATTCCAGCACCGATC
Organism: Hadarchaeales archaeon (SeqCode); assembly: GCA_038851565.1. Classification (GTDB taxonomy): domain Archaea; phylum Hadarchaeota; class Hadarchaeia; order Hadarchaeales; family Hadarchaeaceae; genus JAWCKV01. The sequence continues at coordinate 47,202 of JAWCKV010000002.1, forward strand.
TCGTTATTCTCTCAAGTTCGGGGTATTCCTCAGGTACCCTGTTCAGTATAACTCCGGCCGGAGGTACCCCCAGATCCTCACAGAACTTCACGGTCAGTAGTAGTTCGTCGATGAAGGAATCATCCCTGACCCTAACAATTATGATGATCTTCGAGCCGAACTCCCTTGCCAGCTCCGGCGCGGCACATTTGATAGAGGTACCTCCAAAGATGGAGTTGGGACCATCTATTAGCATGAGGTCTTTCCCATCCGAGACCTTTTTGTAACAGCTGATTATCCTCTCCCTGATTTCCTCCCTCCTGGAAAATGTTTTCTCGAGAAATCTCTGGCGGTCCAGTACTATCGGACACAGGTCGCCGAGCTCCTCCTTCAGATTGAGTATCTCCCTGACATTTTTGGCGTCTTCATCAGATGGCTCTCCCGCCATAACGCCATATCCGATGGGCTTGAAGTAGCCAACTCTTTTTCCAAGTTCGCTAGCTTTGAGGGCCATTGAAACTATAACGCTGGTCTTCCCAGACCATTCCGTCGGAGAGATAACGTATAATGAGGGAACTTTCATAATCTGACCCACCTCCTTATTGAG
>JAWCKV010000003.1:0-422 GCA_038851565.1 Hadarchaeales archaeon (SeqCode)
GAGGCCGCGCGGAGCAGGACTGCCCTCAGCTCCCCGCTCCCGCAGGATTCGGCTGCCCTGGAGATGGCCTCCTCAGCCGGACGTCCCTCCAGCATCCTGTTTCCCATGTGCACAAGCATCCGTGGAAGATCATCCTCCATCTCCAGAACTGATCTCCATTCCCTGTAAGGCCGGATGGAAACCGAGAAAAGGAGCAGGGCGAGGAGAACCGAGCCCGCCCAGAGAACTGAGATCAGCTGCCAGGTTGATTCGAGCCCGAGGAGGCAGGCCACAGCAGGAAATACCAAACAGATGCCCACCGCCGCTGCCACTTGCCCTGGCCTGGGCGGACCCAGGGGTATCCTCACCTCCTCGAAACACGATGGCCTCCCCCGGAGGATCCTCTTCCCCATGAACCAGACTGCCAGGGGGCAGAGCGCGCA
>JAWCKV010000003.1:432-44328 GCA_038851565.1 Hadarchaeales archaeon (SeqCode)
CAGTTCAGTACAAGCACCAGATGCCCGCCGCTGAAACCGGTCAGCGATATGACCGGAACCATTGTTGAGATCACGAGCGGAAGCAGGACTCCAACCGCATAGAGGAGGAGAACTGGATGATGAACTCTGGAGGCGTACTCCCTCGCCCTCTCGAGGGCACCCTGAAGCACCATCGAGAGGGACATGTCCAGGCTCCTCTCCCTGCACTCCTCTGATGCCTCACGCGTGGAGGAGGATATCAGGCTCAGGGACCTGCCAAGCCCGGAACATGAACCTTCCCACTCCCTCGCGAGATCCTGCAGAACTTCCTCACCGCTCCTCCTCCGCCTGACGCCCAGCTCCCACAGCTTCCCTCTCAGATACCTTCCAAGGTAACCGTCCAGCTGGGAGGATGCGAAGAGGAGGGCCCTTTCCAGATTGGGCACCGCCCTGATCGCCATGGCGAGGTAACAAACGAGGGCTGGAACCCCGGGGTCCGGCCTTTTATCCCTGCCCGATCCTCTCCTCCAGCCAGCCCCTCCAGTGGGAAAGAAGCGCCTTATACCTGACCTCCCCATCCCTAACCATCTCCTCCATTTTCCTCCTCCAGGCGAGGTTTGACTCGAGGACGAATTCCGCCTCGAGGAGCTCCGGCCTGCGCAGGGAAGAGGACACCCCGCACAGCTCCTCGACCACAGCGGACCTGAACCTCAGATGCCTGAGAACCTCCCCCGCGGATGTTCCCCACCTGCCCGCTATGGAGGACAGCAGCTCGCACCTTCCGCTCAGCAGGGCCCTCGTGGGCAGTATCCTGTCCAGGGACGAATCGTATGAGGCCAGCACCTCGAAACCTCCCTCAGAGGCCGGATCCTCCCTCCACTCCTTGCCGACCGAGGTTATCTGAACCATTCTCCTCACCCTCGCCACGCTTCCCCTCCTCCTTATCGGGGCAACCGTGACGATCGAGTCCGTTGCCTTGAAGGAGCCGGGAGCAATCCCGAGGTCGTGGACCACCCTGTCGAACACGTCCCTGGGAGAGGAGCCGTGTATGGTCCCCATCACCGAATTCCCCGCTGCCCCTATCCTCATGGCCTCGTACAGCACGCGCGCCTCCTCCCCCCTAACCTCGCCGAGCACGATCACTGAATCGCCCATCCTGAGCGCTGCCCTAAGGGCCTCCGCTGCGCTCATCTCGGACTGGCCGCCGGAAACCACCTGCCTGACCTGCATGCGCTGGACCTTGTACCCGAGCTCCCTCATCCTCTCGACGGGCAGCTCCATCGTGTCCTCAATCGTGAGTATCCTGTACCTCGGCAGAAGCTCGAACATCATCGCGCCCAGAAGAGACGTCTTTCCGGCTCCCCTGCTGCCGGTGACCATCACAGTTGTCCCCGCGTCCACCATTAGTCCCACCAGCCCTGCAGCAAGCGGGGTCATTGACCTTGAGGCCACGAGCTGCGGGAGGGTCCAAGGCGTTGGCTTGTGCCTCCTCAGCGCGAGCGCCATTCCGTGAGGGGAGAGCGGCGGACATATCGCGGATATCCTCACCTCCCCAATGTTCGTGTCCAGCACTGGATTGGCCTCTGAAAACGGCCTGCCGCTCATGGACCTCAGCTTTGAGGCGAGGGATTCCATCTCATCCGGAGTGATGTATATGTTGGTCAGGCACTCCTGGTGGTCCCTGTGGTATATGTGAACCGGGGAGCTCCCCGCGGGAGAATCAACGTACACGTCCTGAACCTTCGGGTCGCGCAGCATCGTCTCTATTATGCCCAGGCCAGCTGTGAACCTGGACATCGAGGAGGCAAGCCGGGGCACCTCAGATCTCCCCACGCTGTATTTCCCCGCCACTATGAGCTCGCTGATGATGTCGGCTGCCATCCGTTCCAGTCCTGAGATGCCGGTGCCCCTTCCCATCTGTGGAGGATTTGACAGGATGCGCTCCCTGCACCTCTGGAGCAGCTCAACCCTGTCTGGAGGCAGGAGGTGCTCCATGGGGATCAGGTGGTACAGGTTCTGGAGGGAGGGCAGGCGGTAAATCCTAACCTCGTTGCCATCGAAGGTGTAGGAGTCAAGCGGCTCGCAGTTTGCAGGAAGGTCGGGGCATATCCTGGAGGCCATGAAGCCAGGCCTAACGAGGGGACTGAGAAGCTCCGGATCACGAAATACCTCATTGGATTCGACCCCGCCCAGAAATGGGAGCAGGCTCTCCTCCAGAAAGGCGCGGCGGCACGCCCTGCACCTCTCACCCCCTCTCTCCGCCCTCCTTTTGGTCTCCTCCACGATCTGCCTCAACCCGGAAAGGGCTGATGCAGGATCCCGGTAGAACTCCTCAATTATTTCCCTCAGAATCCCCTTCCTTTCACCCTCGCAGTCGGAACATCCCAGCCTCGAGATGCCCGCAAATGCCCATCTTTCGTTTTCCCTCAGCGCGAGGGCCAGCGCTACCAGGGACTTCAATGACCTTCCGCTGTACTCCTGCTCGTAGGGGCCAGACAGAAGCAGAACGTCTATCTCCGGCTCGGACCCGAGGGCCTTCAGGATCATCCCCATGCATGCTCCCGACTTCAACGACGGAGGCCCCTCCATGCACGTTTCGCACCTGAACCTCATCACCCTCCGGCTCCCTACCTGCTCAACAGACCAGACGCATCCTTCACTCCTCCCCATGCCGCTCACCGCCGCCCACGATTGACAGGAGAGCAGAGAGGTTATCCTCCAGAAGCGAAACCCGTCTCTCAACTGCCCTGAGCCTCTGAACCAGCGCTGACACCTCGGCTGCCATCAGCAGAAGGCGCCTTCCCTGCCTGCCAAGGGCCTCAGCTTTCGTTTCCATCGCCCTCACCGAGCCTCAGTATCTCCAGGAAGATCCCCGCGATCTTCCTCAGCTCCTCAAGCACCTCGGGGGATGGCCTCCAGTCAGGGCGAGAGAAGGTCTCCCTAACCTGCAGCCAGGTTCGCTCGGTTACGAGCCCGTGTTTCCGCATCTCGCCGAAGAGCCTGTGGACATCCAGTGAGGTGGACTCCTCAAGCTCCTGTTTCAGGAGCCCGAGCTCTACTATCTCCGAATTTGACTGCAGGACTTCCCTCAAACCAAGCAGCCAGTCCTTCATCTCTGAGGCATGCTTCTCCGCGAACCTCTCCCAGTCCATCCTGAGGCCATTGCGCGAATCCGCCCTGGACATCATCTCCAGAAGCCTGGCGTGTGACCCGTCCAGCTCGGTTAGAACCCGCCTCAGTTTCTCCCGGACAGACGGGTGGTCTTTGAGCGCATTCAGGACTCTCTCCACGCTTGGCTCCAGCAATTTCCACCTGCGGCTGAGTTCCCTGAAATCGCGCGGAGGGATGCTGATAGCCCTCTCAATCGTTTTAATTATTCTGCTCACGCGCTCCATCTACCCACCCGGTGGCCTGAAATGCGTTTTTGCCTCCAGTTCGGCTCTCTCTGCCCTCCACCTCAGTTCCTCCATGAGCTCGGCCTCCGCGTGACTAAGGACTCTCATGACATCTGCTGATCTCGGATGTCCCGCGTGCCTCAGCCTCGTCCAAACCAGCACGTGCCAGCAGGCTGCGACGATGAATACTGCGATGGCCACCTCCACGAAACCCGCCATCCGTTGCGCGGCGGCTCCTTATTAACAAAAATAGCTACATGTACGTGGACGCGAGAGGCACGGGGTACCGAGATATCCGTGTGTTCTCCTCATTTGAAATGGTGCCCCGTGCAGATGATGAGGCAAACCTTTTCTCGCTCAAACAGGTGAACGTGGTCTTCGCCGCCTCGCGACAGGGTACTGTCCACGTGGATGAAATAAGGCTCACGAGCTAGATCTGGTCCAGTAAGGCCTCCTCAGGTCCTCGAAGGCCGAAAGCGCTGCCACCGCGCCCTCGGCGCAGGCCACGACCACCTGCCTTACCCCTCCGGTCACGTCTCCGGCGGCGTAAAATCCCCCGATGTCGGTGCGCTGAAATCTGTCCGCAACGACGTTTCCCCTCTCATCCACCTTGGCGCCCAGTCTCACGGCAAGCTGGCTGTTCGGAACGGTCCCGATTGAAACGAAAACAGCGCTGGCCTCCAAGAGCCCCGTGCTCCCGTCCACCACGTTTCTAATCCTTATTCCCTCGACGCTTTTTTCTCCCACGATCTCCTCCACAACCGAGTTCAGCACGAGTTTCACGTCCCCCAGTCTCCTCACGAGCGCCTCCTCTGCCCTGAGCCTGTCCCTTCTGTGAACCAGCGTGACTTCGCATCCCAGCTCCCTCAGGAAAAGAGCGTCGACCACAGCGGTGTTGCCTCCCCCGACCACCACGGCCTTCCTTCCCCTGAACATGTATCCGTCACAGAGAGGGCAGTACGAAACCCCCCTGCCCAGAAGTTCCGCCTCTCCCCTCACACCCAGCTTTTTTCGTGAGGTGCCTGTGGTCAGCACGACAGCGGACGCGAGGTGCTCCCTCTCCCGGGTCTTCACCCTGAACACGTCGCCATCCTTAACGATGTCCGTGGCCTCTTCAAACTCTATTATCTCGCTGTACCTCCTTGCGTGGTTGACCATCTTTTCTAGGAGCATCTGTCCGCTCACGTTTTCAAACCCGGGATAGTTATCGATCAGGGGCACATCGAACAGGGCCCCTCCAGCCTTGTTCCTGTCGAGTATCGCAGTCCTCAGCCCTGACCTTGCCCCATAAATGCCCGCCGCAAGCCCCGCTGGACCCGCCCCTATCACCAGCAGTTCGTACATCCCATCACTCCTTATGCGCTCAGGTAAAAAGCCGCATCACCCCCCGGCTGCCACCAGCACTCCGGCAAAAACTAAAATCATCCCAATCACTGCCCTAATCGTTGGCCTCTCCCTGACCATAAGCACGCTGAGAATGAAGCCGAAAAGTATGGTTGTCGACATGAGGGGCGTGAGCGCTGCCACCCTCTCAAGCTCCATCGCCTTCAGGTAGAGCATCTCACCAGCAGGAAAAGCTAATATTCCGGAAGCCAGCGCAAGCGAAACGCTCCTTCTGTTGATCCTGCTTCCTCTCGGAGAAACCACGGCGAGGGAGGATGAGAACAGGAAAGTTGCAGCCACCAGCATATAGAGCATCAGATCGGAGGGGCTCATGCCGGCCGCTATGGTGAACTTATTGAGCACGGATTTGATGCCCCATATGATTGCAACGAACATCGATATGACGACCCCTTTCCTCCACCCATCTTCTTTTCCATCCGACCGCAGGAGCAGGACGGACCCCCCCAAGATCATGCATGCGGCAAGAGGAGATGCCCACCCCACGCTCTCTCCCAAGAACGCAGCGGCCATGATGATCGACCAGAACGGATAGGAGTTTCCGGCCGGGATGACCAGATGGGCTGGGGAGGACCTCATGGCAACAAAGTAAAGCTGTCCCCCGACGTACCAGCCGATCACCGCGGTCAGGAAGGCCGTGAATAACAGCGGGAGGGCGTAGGCACCTATGCCCACTGTGAAATGCAGGAGCGGGACGGACACGAGAAAAGCGGATGCATACCTTATGGTGTTAAATGTGAGGGGCGCGAGGTACTCAATGGCAAGTTTTCCGAAGACCTGCGATGCCGCCCAGAAGAATGCAGCAAGCAGGGCGAAGGAGAAACCGGTCAGGTCCATGGCGATACCTCAAACTTTGCCCGGGCCGCACCCGCCTGAGGAGCCCAGCGACCTCACGGCCCTCTCGAACTCCACGAGATCCCTCACCACGTTTTCTCCGGAGCGCGTGTTGTCCCTGTCGAGAAAGTACGCTGTTATGCCGGCCTCCCTCGGTGCCAGGTAGTCGAAAAGCCAGTTGTCACCTATGTGCACGACCTCCTCGGGCGAGGCATCCATCTCCCTCAGGACCGCCCTGTACACGGATCCGTTCTTCTTCACCTGCCTGAAGTCGGAGGTGACCGAAAAGAGCCTGTCCACAAGCCTGTCAAGCCCGGAGTGCTCAAGCTCTATCTCCGAGAGCTCCCTTGATCCGTTGGTTACCACGATCATCCGATCGCACGCCCCCCTCAGCCTGCTCAGCACCTCTTTCACCTCAGGATACGTGCCTATCCGGTGCCTGCATCGCTCCACCAGGTCCATCCAGTGCCCGGGGAGGTCGAATCTACCCCACCAGTAATTTATGTCGTACCATTCCAGCCTTTCCATGCCCACCTCGTCGTACATCCTTCTTATCTCCTCCATTGCCTCAGAAACCCCCATGCCCCACCTGCGGGAGTACATCTCGGCCATGCCCTGAAACCACAGGGCATCAGCGAAGTCCCAGTTTATGAGGGTGCCGTCCAGGTCCAGGGAAATTATCGGTCTGGCCATCACTAAAGATAAATCGAGGTTTCTAAATAGCATGTTGGTGAACCCTTGGAGGAGCGAAGGAGGCTTATGATACTGGGCGAAGGGTACGAGCTCATACAAAATCGCTGTTTCCTCATAGACCACTCCAGAAAAACCGTGGAGATGGACCCGGGGAACGAGGGACACAGGAGGAGGATCCTGCGGGCGCTCAAATCCCTCCTGCTTGCCGAGATAACCCCCAAGGTGCGAGAATATGAAAATAAACTCGGTGCGGACGCCAGGAAAATCAGAATAAAGAGGCTGAGGGGGAGATGGGGCTCCTGCTCCGAAAGCGGGAACCTGAACTTCAACCTGTGGCTGGTATGCCTGCCCAGGGAACTCATCCACTACGTGGTGTTTCACGAGGTTGCACACCTCAGGGAGATGAATCACGGGAGGAAGTTCAAGAGGATTCTGGAGGGCGAGTTCAGAAACAGGAGGAATTTGGAGAAAAGACTGCGGGAGACCGTGATCGCGCCCCCGCCCGAACTCATGTGAGGGGAAAGGGTGGACCCATCAGCGATCCTCATGACTTTTGGCGTCATACTCGTGGCGGAACTTGGCGACAAGACGCAGCTTGCAACCATCCTTCTCTCCACCAGATATGGCGCCAAGGAAGTTTTTGCTGGCGCGCTAGCCGGCATATCCATTGTGAACGGGCTCAGCATAGCCCTGGGCACCGCAATCGGCAGCTTCATCACTGGCCGGGCGATAGCCGCGCTCGGAGCATCGATCTTCATCATCTTCGGGCTGAGAACTCTGCTGCAGGGGAAGGAGGATGAGCTGAAATCTTGGCGCGGGGGGAAACCCTTTACAATCTCACTCATGACGATCGCAATGATGGAGCTTGGGGACAAGACGCAATTCTCGATCTTGGCCCTATCCGCGAGGTTTGGCTCCCCGTTGTTCGTCTTACTTGGGGCCCTCCTGGCGTACATCATCCTGATGGGGCTCGGAGTTATCATCGGAAGCAGGCTGGCAAGACGACTTCCGCTCAGGTTCATCAGGGTGCTGGCTGGAACGGCCTTCCTCATCCTGGGTGCAGCATTTGCCCTATCAGCGTTGGGCGTCCTCTAAAGCCCGCCGCCGGCAATTTTTGCAGAAAGCCTCGCAGCCGATGTGCTGGAGGGCATGATCATGACTCCCGCCCCTTCGAGCTTCCTTTTCTGTGACAGCAGGCCCTGGGGATCCTCTCGGGTTCCGACCACCGAGGCCGCTATGCTCAGATGTCCTCCTGTTTCCTCCATTTTCTCCTTTGCGCCTTCAATGGCCCTCAAAAGCTCTCCCGCAGGGTCCGGATGAGCGCCGTTTCCGAGGACAACATCGAGGAGGATGACCGCGGTCTCCCAGTCCCTGGCCTCCCTCAATATCCTCCTACCAATCGCGGACGGATCAACGGCCGGATGAACTGGTGACAGCTCCGGATCTCCCATGTCGGCACAGGCATGTCCCTTGCTCGAGCGGGGATCAGGAAGCCTCCTCCTAGGGCTGAGGGGAACATTGGAGTAAACCGCCGCAAAATGTTCGCCGAGTATGGCCTGTGCCTCCAGGCACAGCATGCCCCCGCAGAAAAGTCCCCTGACGTATTTTTGTCCGCACCCGAATCTGGATCTCTCCTCGCCTGCGGCTTTCACATCCACCTTGGATGGGAAAGGACAATCCAAATTGAGTGCCTCAAAGACATCCTCAGCTGCCTCCTCAAACGTTCTAGATGCTCCATGCCCATGAATCTTCTCGCCTATGAAACACAAAACGACCTTTTTCTCGCATTTCATGATCTCGGCCATAATTCTCTTCGCCACGCTGGCAGGTGGGGTGCGGGCGGAGAGCACTATCACCTCGGTATCCGGATCCATGGATAGATATCTCAGGGACATTATCGTCCCAAGGCCCCCCACCTTCTGGGAAAGGTCCCTATGTCCCACACAGAGGGAGGATGAAACTCCGATGCTCTGAAGAAGCGACGTCATCTCCCTTATCCCGCTTCCGCCGGTGGATATTATCCCCACAGGCCCGGACTTCACCGAGTTCCATATGCCAAACCCAGAACCCTCCAGATGGGAACAGCTGCACCCCGGACCGAGCACCAGCCCACCGCGTTCGAACGCCAAACGTTTAAGCCTCACCTCCTCATCCAGCGTCAGGCCACGAGCGGTGACAACCACCGCATTTCCTCCCTCTATCTCCCTCACGGCCCCTTCGAACGCATCCCTGTCCCTTATCTCCACTGCCTCCATCCTCTCACGAATACCTCGGCGCCTGTGCTAAAAACCACACCAGCCCATTATTTACCTTTCAGGGGAGATAACAGTGGGGTGGTGAAGTGAAGGGCATTGCCGTTTTTACCGCAGCCCTCATCCTGCTCCTCCTACCCACAGCGGCGGCTGAGGAAGCCGCCATCTACACGGTGAAAATGAACTATGAGATGATCAACGCAGGAGGCAATGAAGCCATGAACGTGCGCGCCACCATCTATCTCTTCGACAACATCTCGGGCTGGGCCGAACAGACGATCATCAGCGAGGAGATCTTGCTCGAAGGAGCGCTGATATTCCCGCACATATTTGAGGGGGCAGAAAACAGATGGACGACCATAGAGGTCGGAGATCTCAAGCCCGGAGAGAGGAAAGTCATCTCCGCCACACAGGTGATAAAGGTAAAAAGCGTGGGCCTCTCGATCGAGCCCTCAAACGTGGGAAGCGTGATGCCTCCCGAGGTTGAGGAGCTCACCGAGCCGGTTCCTGGTCTCTTTGAGAGCGATGACCCACGCATCCAGCAACTTGCGATGCAGCTCACGTCCGGGATTACAAACCCCTACCTGAAGCTCGAGAGGATACTGAGATACGTGGCGGAAAACCTAGTCTACGAGAGGCAAACTGAGGAGCACGGCGCGCTCTGGGCCCTCCTCAACGGAAAGGGTGACTGCACGGAGTTCTCAAACCTGATGATAGCCCTCGCAAGGGCGGCGGGGATCCCTGCGAAGGCGGTCGTAGGCTATGCATATCTGCCAATATATGAGGAGAACCCTCAGGACACCCTCTCCTTGGGCCACGAGTATGCCATATTCTACATGCCTGGGTATGGATGGGTGCCGGCAGATGCGGTCTGGCCCAGATACGGGGGGACGGTGGGGAAAACCGATCACTACAGGATAGCAGGGATAGCCACGGACGGCAGGGGGGTCGTCAGCGATCAGGGGAGGATATCATGGCCGGGTCCGGGATACCTGCACAGGGAGTGGAACTACGTCTCCGGAAGACCGACGAACGTCACGGGAGAAACCAGCATGGAGCTCCAGCCCGACGTGCTCATACGCCTTGATCTTAACGCCGGTGGCTCCATTGAGAACGACATGCTTCCGCTTCAGATGACCATCAAAAACGCTGGCAGGCGTGACGTGGAAAACCTGAGGGTAGAATTTGACGTGGATGTAAAAAAATTTCAGGTGATGGAGCCGTTGCCTGAAATAGATCGACTTGCGGGAGGAGAGGAGATCACCCTGAGCCACAGCGTGAGGGTGCTTGAAAACGGATACGGAAGCTCAAGCACGCTGAGCTCAACCGTTACCTTCGATCCTGTCTATCAGGGAGCCAAAGGCTTCAGTACATCCGCAACGGTCAGCGTCAACATCTCACCGAAACCAGAGTTGCCCGTGAGCCTCCTGGATCCTCTGCTACTGGCGGTGGGGATAGGGGTAGTCCTCGGGGGGCTCATAGGCGCACTGATCGCGGCAAAAAGATAACTAATTAAAGGTGAAGAAAAAACGTAAAGTGAGACCATGTACGGGTTCACCGGGACTGTTGTTGGACTCAAGTGCAAGGACGGGGTGGTCCTTGGCTCCGACAGCAGGGGCACGGGTTACTATCTTGTCATGAGTAAGTCCGTGAAGAAGGTCTTTAAGATAGAAGAGAGGATAGGAGCAGCGGTTGCTGGAAGCAGCGGTGACGTGCAGAGTCTTATCGGGCTGCTGAGAGCCGAAGCTAACCTGTACCGTTTGAATCACGGAAGGTCCATAAGCACGAAAAGCGTGGCAAAAATCGCGTCGAACCTCCTCCACGGATATAGAATATTTCCATATGTCGTGGACGGCGTGATAGCTGGCGTGGACGATGACGAGCCACGTCTCTACTTCATAGATCCGGTCGGCGGAAAGCTGGAGGAGGAAAAGTTCGCCAGCGCGGGCAGCGGATCCACCGTGGCATATGGTGTGCTTGAGCAGCAGTACAGAGATGGCATGGACGTGAAGAACGGCGCAAAGCTCGCCGCGCTCTCCATAAAAACCGCAATAGAAAGAGACGCAGCAACAGGTGACAGGGTGATTGTGGCCATCATAGACAAAGAGGGTTACAGGGAGCTCGAGGAGAAGGAGATGGCCGTCCTCACGGGATAGCTAGCCTAGAGCACCGCCTTTGTCTTACCTGAAGATGTGTAGCTCCTCCATGTCAAATTATGTCCTTGCTTTTTGACCTATCTTGGTCTGCAGGTTGGGCGGACCCTAGCTGTTATCTTCCCCATACCGGCCGTGAAGTGAGCATTGCTGTCCGCGCCGAAGGACTCGGCCAACTCCACACTTGCGCCGATCGACTGACGTTTTTACATTCACCTGCCAATACCCCTCGGGTCCCATGCCCAGCATAGTCCCAGGTCCCATGACGTGCCTGGAGATTGGCCTGGCCTCCCCCTCCCCGGTGGAAGCTACATGGGAGACTTCCCGCCCTCCCTCGTCTAGATGTGCTTTTCATATTGGTACATTATCAGATCGTGATTCCAGAAGTTGGTCCTCGCGAGTTGCCTACAGCTGAAACTGCTTCCGTTCTGAGATGACAAACCCGTAATCTCCGCCTGGGACCACGTTCACCCAAAGGACAGGGCATCCGGCCTGTCTATCACGAACTCCTTCTCACCGGACGAAAAATGACGAGCTATCCTCAAACAATTTTTCCTACCCCAATGCCATCATTTAACTTCATGAATGTTTTTAGCGTGGGCGGCTGTATTCTAAACAAAAAGAACTTCGTAAAACCCGAAAACAATATATCCTCTGGCTGGCCCCGGCTCCACCAAGGTTAAAAGCACATAAACACTGATAGTAAAATGTACCCGGGCTGATGATATGGCCACCCTGAGGGAACTGGAGATATACCACTTCTGGGTTGGGCACGAACAGGCGCCAATTGACCATCTAATAGACAAGTTCGAGTGGAAGTTCCCGATAAGAGTTCACAGAAACGCCATGGAATGGGGCTACTACTCCATGATAACCAAGGCAAAGATAATGAGGGGAGAGCCCCCGGATATAATGGTTTACGACATAGGCCAGAGGATACAGGAGCCCGCAAAATCCGGAGAGTTGACGGACCTGACCGAGTTATGGAAAGAGGAGGACATGGACAAATCATTTCCGGGCTGGATGAAGGACGCCTCCTCCTGTAACGGAAAGGTATACGGAATACCGGTGAAGTGCTTCACCTATGTGGTCTGGTACTTCAAGGATGTGTTTCAAAAACATGGGATCGAGCCTCCCACAACATGGGACGAGTTTCTTGAGGTCTGTAAAAAATTCAAAAGGGCCGGTGTTTCCCCTGTGGTCGCCAGCGGGTGGGAAGTCACCATATGGTTTGAAAACATACTTGCAAGGATAGTGGGACCGAAGTTCTACAACAGGCTCATGATGGGGGAGGAGAGCTGGACTGACCCCAAGGTCGTCGAAGCATATGAAACGCTCAGAGACCTTGCCAAGGAGTACTTCTATCCATCCCCCTTCAGCTACAGCTTCAGAGAATCCTGGGCCGCCATAAACAACCGGATGGCGGGGATGCAACTACAGGGGGACTGGGTCAACGGAATGTGGAGGAGGGGATACAACTATCAGCCGGGGAGGGATTTTGATTACTTCGTGCTGCCGCCGTTGAGCGACCACGCAGGAAGCGTGATGATCACGGGGGGCAATGTGTGGGCAGTGCCATCAGGTGCCCGCCACGTCAAAGATGCAAAAACATTCCTGAAGTTCGCGGGATCCCTCGAGGCCCAGAACATGCTCGCGTCAGAGGGCGCGGGAATAGTCGGCAGGATCAACGTCCCCAAGAGCTCATATGACCCCCTCTCACAAAAGCTGATAAATGACCTGAAAAACAACCCCACAGTTCTCCAGATGGATGCCCTTCTTCCATCATCAGTGGCGAGCATAGAAAACCTCCAGCAGATGCAGGCGGTTCTGATGCCAAAGCTATCCCGCGCTCAACTGAAAAGGCTCGTCTCTGAGATACAGGCCGCACTCGAGAAAACGATAAAGGAGAGAAAGTGATCCGGATGGTGAAAAAGTCAGGCACAGTCATCGGCGTGTTCTCGGCCAAGGGCGGAACTGGAAAGACCACGGTGGCGGTCAACCTCAGCATGGCGCTTGCAGAAAAAATGAAGGAGGATGTGATCCTGGTGGAAACAAACGTGATGGTCTCCAGCCTCGGCGTATATTTCGGGATCATGGAATCCCAGGTCTCCATACAGGACATAGTTTCTGGAAAGGTAAGGCCCGAGGACGCCATAGTTCGGTACGGGGAAAAGCTCGACGTGCTGCCCGGTGCGCTGGGATTTGTGAAGGAATTTGGGATAGTGGACATGAGCGCGCTCATCGAACCTCTGAGGAAGAGATACGACATCATCATGCTTGATTCCTCACCCGGATTCGGAGTTGAAGTCCACGCAGGCATGAAGGCCTGCGATGAGATATTGATAATCTCTCAGCCCGAGATCCCATCCCTTCTAGGGGCCATCCAAACTTACAGGATGGCTGAGGAATGGAAGATCCCGGTAATGGCCGTGGTGGTTAACCGTTACAGGGGAAAGGACTACGAGATTCCCATTTCTGACATAAAAAAGACCTTCAGGGGCGCAAACGTCTTCGTCATCCCGGAGGACGACAAGGTTCCGGAAAGCGTGGCGAAGGGCATCCCGGTGGTGCTCTCAGCGCCAGATTCCCCTGCCGCCCTTGAATTCAACCGCCTCGCCAGGGGGGTGCTGGCCCATATAAAAAGTCAAAAACAGGTGAAGTACCTCAGAAAGAGAGATATTTGGTCCAAGGAAAAGCCGCAAAAACCCATAAAACTTCTCGCCGGTTTGCAATCCTGACACGACGAACAAAGAACGTGGGGGGGCCCGGGGACCGACAAACATGTTAGATAGATGCCCAACCTGGAAATAGGCATTGTCTCTGCAGTGAAACATCCCCGTGAACCAGTAGTGCTGCTACTGGGCTACGCAAGTTAACCAGATGCGGATACCCTGACAACACAATTGACGTGAGCCCGCACATCTGCCTAGGCCTCTGAGCTAAAGGGACTTCAGGGACCGAAGAAGTGAAGATTGAACTCAAGACCGACGCCAATCACGTGAGCGTGTATTATATGTTCAGTCCAATAAACAACATGGGGGGTTTGAAACTCACTCCTCCAGACGAGAATTCAAGGCGGACACAGTATCCGGTTGACCGGCCCATTTTCGCATGGCCAACATAGCAATTGGCAAGGAACCGTGGAAGCTGCGGCAACGTGATAGCAGTTCCCTCGACCGCCGAGAACGCCACCGTTAAAGTTATAAGCGTTCCGAAATGGGATGTAAACATAGGGGGAGAGTGGACGTAATGGGACTCCTCAAGGCCGGACAGCACTGCGGTGAAACCTGCAACCCGGGTTGCATCGGGGCGGGTGTCAACAGTACGGACAGTCAACATCAGATATCTGCCAACTGTGGAACTGTACTATGGAGGGTGAGGACATGAAGAGATGGAGAGGCGCTGTAATGCTCCTCATTCTGCTCTTTTTGGCGCCCGTGGTTTCTGCCGTTGATGTTTCTACCACGGCTGAAAGCGGGGAATTTCTCACGCTATACGCCAGCACAGGAGGAGATACAATAATTCCGCTGGTCGCGGGGGTACTGCTGCTGCTGGCGTTGTTCATCGTTTTAATAACCATCAGGCGCATAAGATACGCCCCTGAGGAAACGTATTTCTGGTAAATCTAACTTCTGACGCGCCACTGCTTTATTATCTCCCTGAACTTCTCTAGCGGCTCTTCCCTCAGTTTTTCATCCAGCTCCACAAGCAGCCTCTCCGCCTTCGGTGAGCCTATCTGCCACAAATCGGCGTAAAGCTGGGCGGTTGGGACCACACCTCCCCTGCTCACCATTTTTAGGTGCTCATCCATGCGCAGGACAATTATGTTGGGCCTCGTCACGTGCCTCTTTTTGAACTTTTGCTGGACAAGCACAGGATCCGCGTAAACGAATACCTCCGTGTAATCCATCGGTTTTGGAAATTTCCTGACATAGCCCGAAAACCCCGTGAATATAGCACCCTCTGGCATCCCGCTTTCAATGCTTGCTGCATTTTCGGGTGCATATGTTGTGTACACCACATCGCGATATAGGTCTCTCGTGCATGCCCAGTATTGAAGTATCTTGAAAAAATTGACCACCCTAAAGCCCAATGGCTTCTTTTCTACCGCCTTAAAACTCACGAGGGTCCTCACAACTTTGTGCGTGGTATCCAGCGAAACCTTGCACGCCTCCGCCAGAGATTTTTGAGTCATGTACCACTCATCCCGCTCCAGAACGCGGTAGAGTATTTCACGGAACACATTATCCTTTCTGCGCATGGTTGTGCCCTGTTCAATCTTGGCAGGCGGCTTGCTTAAATTGATTTTTGTGGGCTCCCCGGGCGATCATCCCAGCTCCGAGGACAGCGTTGTTTTCATTTATCCTTGCCTAAAGCGAGGCACAGAATATCAGAAGGGTGATGAGACGAGCAGGAGGTAAAGCGGGGTATTTGTCATAGATTCGTGGCTGATGAGCTTGATGCCCACGTGCGCGGGGCGAGCGTCTTGCAAAAGCACAAAGATGCCGCTGCCTGTCTCTAGGAGAAGGTGGAAGTCCTTTTACAAATTTTCACCAACTGGTCACAGAACCTAAAACCAAAAGGTATAAAAGAAGCCTATTATGAGAAATACTCCAAACTGAAAGGTGATGGGATGACCGACTACCTGTTCGTCACTGACTTCGACAAGACGCTGAGCATAGATGACGCTGGATTACTGCTGAGCCTCAAGCTCGGACTTAACAAGGACGAGTTCGACGAAAAGATAAAGCAGCTGAAGAATAAGAACCTGACGAAGTTCGGGGCAGAGGTGCCATATCTGATCCTGCACGATCCGGAGTTCAGTGGGAAGGTCAACCGGGAGATCCTCAGGGAGGTGGGGAGGGAAATAAGGCTGAAGAGACACCTTCCAGAGCTGATAAGGATACTGAACCAAGGGATCAAGGGAAACAAGTTCTCCACACATGTCATCTCCGCCGCACCACAGGAGGTCCTCGAAAAGGCCCTTGAAGGGATCTTTCCACCCCAGAACGTTCATGGCACCATATTTGAGTACGACGATGGCGGATTCGTGAGGGACGTCAAAAAGGCGGTCGCCGGGGCTGGAAAGGTAGAGGTGCTGGACAACATAAGGAGGAAGGAGAAGATCCCGATAGACAGGACGATATACGTCGGAGACGGCTTCTCGGACATGTACATCATAATGTACGTGAGGGCATACCACGGCTACACGATAGCTGTCACCCCAACCTCATTCCTCGGCCACATATGCAAGAAAACCATAATTTCAAACGATGCCCTGAGCCTCCTGGCACCGATACTGGAGGACATTCTCGGCTTCGCACACGAGGAGGTGCAGGCATTCTACGAGAGGATCGGGCACCCGCTGCAGACATGGGAGAAAGCAAAGGTAGAGTGGTTCGACTTCGGGACCGAGCCGAGGTAGCGGTGAAAACGGGCGGACCGAACCCCACACACATATTTTAATCTGCGCGGAGAAGTATCAATGGTGAACATTTGGACGTCCTGACAGCCGTCCTGATAATCATAATTCTGGTGCTGGCATGGTGGATCCTTGTTGTTGACAGGAGGATGCTGAATTACCTGAAGATGAGGCGAGAGATGGAAGCCCTCAGGGCTGAGCTCGCGAGGGTGCAGGGGCTCAACAAGGCCCTGATGGGCGAGGCCGGCATCGGAGCGGTTTCTAGGGCCAGGAGGAACCAGGCGCTTTTCGAGTTCGTGAGGGACCTAGAGGCCCTGAGGACTGCGGTAGCAGGGGCAAAAACCGCACAGGAGTACCTGGAGAAGAAATACGGCGTAAAGGTGGGGGAGGAGCTCCTCAATCGAATCATCGCGAATCCGGGGGTGGAGTCGTCCGTAAAGACTGGTATAGCCGACGAGATGCTCGTTGGAGAGGTCGGCCGCGCGCTGATGAAGGGGCTCAACGCAGGAAAGACAATAGAGGACGCAGCGGCCGGGGTGGGGATCCCGGTGGCTGTGGCTAGGGGCCAGGTTATAAGGCTTCAGATGCTGGGGTACCTGGATTCCAGGCTGAAGCCGACAGAAAAGGGGCTTCAGGCGATGCTCTGAACCAACGGGGAAGCTCATGAAAAACGTCAGGAGCAGGACTCTGCTTCTTCCCGATGAACTCAGACCTGTGCTGAGAAGGCCTCTCGGAGCGCTGTTTTCCGGCGTTGGGGAGATGATAAAACAGCTGAAGCCCAGCAAACGCATTGTCACGGTGGGGGACAGGGTAACCGCCGAGGCCATTCGACTTGGAATCAGGCCGGATATTGCCATAGTGGACCTCAGGGAGATGAGAAAGCCCATTGGCCGAGAGATTGAGCTACCGCTGGCTGGGGCAAGAAGGAAAATCATGGTGAAGAACCCAGCCGGAAGCCTGACGCCGGGGCTGTTCTCAGCGATATCCGAGGCCAAGAGCGGGACCGTGATAGTTGTGGACGGAGAGGAGGATCTGGCAGCGCTGCCGGCGATACTTCTCTCGCCCATCGGCACCTCGGTGATCTATGGACAGCCAGGGGAGGGGGCGGTTCTGGTAGCAGTAACAAGGGGTAAAAAGGAGGAAATCCGCAGTATCGTAAAGAAATTTAAAGTGAGAACTCGAGGAGATAGGAGCAGGTGTCCGGATGAAGCTTGAAATCCTAGAAAAGGTCGAGAACAGGGTGCTGGAGCGAACCGAGATAAAGTTCAGGGTGGATCATACCGGGGCGCCGACTCCTTCCAGAAAGGAACTCATGGCTGCCCTCTCATCTGCGCTGGGCGTTCCAGAGGAGCTCATAACGCTTGAGAGGATATCCGGAACGCACGGCAGCACAAGCTCGCGCGGATCAGCAAGGATCTATCCAAGCAGGGAAAAACTGATGAAAGCAGAAAGGGAATACCTGCTCAAAAGAGGATTGCCGAAGGAGGAGAAGCCCGCGGCGCCTAAGGAGGAAGCACCGAAGGAGGAGAAGGCCGCTGCACAGAGGGAGGAGAAGAAGGAAGCCCCGAAGAACGAGGAGGAAGGTAAGAGTGGCTGAGAAGAAGGCAACGAAATCTGGAATGTACAAGGTCGAGGGAGAAACTGTGAAGCGTCTGCGCCCTACCTGCCCGAGGTGTGGGCCAGGGGTATTCATGGCGGAACACGAGGGGCGCCTGTCCTGCGGCAAGTGCGGATACACGGAATTCAAGAAGTGAGCACTATCTCCCGGCCGAGCAGTGCCTGGGCCTCCCCCGCTATCCTCGCCAGATTTTTCCCATACTCGGCCTCCCCCTCGGCCATCCTTTTCCTCAGCTCCTCGATCTCCTTCGCCAGCTTCTCCCTCTCTGTCCTCATCTCCCCCAGGACGCGCTGGAACTCCGCCTCTGCCTTCGCCGAGGGCTGCTCCCTCTCCCTGTACCCTCTGGTCCTGGCCGTGAGCTCGTCAAACCTCCCCTTCAGAATGGACAAGTTGGATGCTAGGTTCCTCACCCTCTCCAGCTTCTTCCTCCTGTCCTTTTCCTCAAGTTCGACCTTTCTCTCCTCCACAAGCCCCCCGACCTCCCTGA
Organism: Hadarchaeales archaeon (SeqCode); assembly: GCA_038851565.1. Taxonomy (GTDB): domain Archaea; phylum Hadarchaeota; class Hadarchaeia; order Hadarchaeales; family Hadarchaeaceae; genus JAWCKV01. The sequence continues at coordinate 18,667 of JAWCKV010000003.1, forward strand.
TGACCTCGGAGGCCACGGCCGCCAGCGCGTCCTCTGAAAATATCGTGAGGGGGTCCTCAATACACAGCCTGAGCACCCTTGCCCTCTCCTTGTCCATGGGATGGGAACCTGTCTCCACGAGCTTCCATGCCTTCTTGAGCGGCCTGGAGATCTCTGAGAACATTGAAGAAACCTCGTTCCTGAACCTCTGAAGTTCCCCTTCAGCCTGACCCGCTTCCTCCCTCATCCCAACCTCTGCCCTGTACTCCTCGCTGCCCCTCAGCTCCTCAAGCCTCTTCTCCTCCTCCGATATCCTTGAATCCAATGAGGAGAGCTTTGCCTCAAGCTCCCTGAGCCTTTCCAGCTCCTGCGCAAGCGAGCCCCTCGACGACATGACCGAGTCCAGCTCAGACACAAGGGAGTCCAGCCTTCTCACCTCCTGGAGGGCCCTGCCCGCGGTCTCGTGCATCTGCCTGGAGAGCATCTGCATTCTCTCAAGGCTCATGACCACCTCCCTCAGCTCCCTCTCAAAGACCGCCCCCACGTATCTGCCGTGTGCGGTCATGGCATCGGTCGTGAGGTTGACCGACTTCGCGAGCCTCTGGCTGAACTCCGCTAGGGAGGATGATGAAAGCTCAGAGGGAGGCTTCAGGTCCACGAGGGCACGCCTGAGCTTCTCTGAGAGGAGCCTCCTTGCGCTCTCCGCTGCCCTTATGAGCCCCGAGTGAACATCCGGAGACGGCTTCGCCTCACACAGAACGCAGAGTCCCCTGAGAACCCCATCCCTGCACAAAACTATCTCGTCCATTGTCCTCCTCAGCTCCTCCTCGCAGCGCCTTATCCTGCCCTCCCTCAGGTCAGTGAGCTCCTTCCTGAGACCCTCAGGGGGGAGCTCCTGCCTGGCCTGCTCCTTCTTCTCCTCCTTCTTTCCCAGGATCTTCCTCAGGAACAACGGCCTCCCGAGCAATATTCGGAGACCAAAGATAAAAACGGGCTGGCCGAGATTACTCTGGGATGCCATGATATGCCTGGGAATAGAGGGGACCGCGCACACGTTCGGGGTCGGGATAGTGGACTCCAGGGGAAGAATCCTCGCCAACGCCTCCAGGACCTTCGTGCCGGAGAAGGGGGGCATTCATCCCAGGGAGGCTGCGAGGTTTCACTCGGTGCATGCTGGGGAGGTTGTGCGGAAGGCGCTGAAGGCGGCCGGGGTTGAGATGGAAAACATTGACTTGGTTGCATTCTCAATGGGGCCGGGGCTCGGCCCTGTGCTGAGGACCGCGGCGACCGCAGCAAGGGCGATCTCAGCCTTTTACGACATACCGATCGTCGGAATCAACCACTGCATAGCCCACATAGAGATAGGGCGCCTCACCGAGGGCGCCAGGGACCCAGTTACCCTATACGTGAGCGGCGGCAACACGCAGGTGATAGCCTACGACGCTGGAAGGTACAGGATCTTCGGTGAAACCCTGGATGTGCCGCTGGGAAACTGCCTTGATGTTTTCGCGAGGGAGGTGGGACTTCAGTACCCGGGGGGTCCGAAGATAGAGGGGCTGGCAAGGGAGGGGAAAAAATACATAGAGCTCCCATACGCCGTGAAGGGGATGGATGTGTCCTTCTCGGGGCTGACCAGCGAGGCGATGAGGAAGCACAGGATGGGTGCTGACCTGAAGGACCTGTGCTACAGCCTTCAGGAGACCGCCTTCTCAGCGCTTGTGGAGGTCACGGAGAGGGCCCTCGTACACACGGAGAAGAAGGAGGTGATGCTCACGGGCGGGGTGGCGGCAAACTCTCGCCTGAGGGAGATGGTGAGGCTGATGGCCAGGGAGCATGGCGCAAGCTTTCACGTGCCGCCTCCCGAACTCTCGGTCGACAACGGCGCCATGATAGCCTGGACCGGCATTCTGGCGCACAGGCACGGGGTGAGGATGAGCATAGCGGAAACCCAGGTCATACAGCGCTGGAGGACCGATCAAGTCGATGTGCCCTGGAGGGACTGAGATGCTGATGAAGAAGGGAGCGGAGGCCGACCTCTTCCTCGAGCCGTTCACGAAGGTGCTCCACGGGGCGGGCAGCGGGATGGTGGTTGTCAAGCGGAGGGTGGCGAAGAGATACCGGATACCCGAGATAGACAGGAAGCTGAGGGAATCAAGGACCTCGCTGGAGGCGAGGCTCCTCTCGGATTCCAAGAAGGCCGGCGTTTCCACACCTCCGGTCTACCTCGTTGACAGGAGGAGCACGAGCATAGTTATGAGGTTCATAGAGGGGGAGCAGATAAAGAGGATGCTGAACAAAACTTCACGGAGGAAAAGAAGGGAGATATGCTTGACGATAGGAAAACTCGTGGGGCGCCTTCACAGGGCAGGGATAGTGCACGGAGACCTCACGACATCCAACATGATACTCGGGAGGGACGGGAGGATATACCTGGTGGACTTCGGCCTGGGGGAATACGACAGGTCCACCGAGGCAAGGGGGGTTGACCTTCACCTCCTCAAAAGGGCGCTGCAGAGCGTTCACTTCAGGATAGCCGACGAGGTATACCGCGACGTTCTCTCGGGTTACAGGCATGAGTTCGGCAGGGGGGCGGAGGAGGTAATAACCAGGGCGGAGGAGATAGGGAGGAGGGGAAGATACGTGGAGAGGGAGGAGAGACCCTGGCGCTGAGCTTCGTCACCACCAACCTAAATAAGTTCAGGGAGGTCGCGGGGATAGCGAAGGACTACGGGGTAGAGGTGAAGCACGTCGACATGGAGTACCTGGAGATCCAGAGCGACACGGTTGAGGAGGTGGCTAGGAGAGGAGCAAAGGAGGCGTGCAATATGACGGGGGCCCCATGCTTCGTTGAGGACTCCGGGCTCTTCATACAAGCGCTGCGGGGGTTTCCAGGGCCATATTCAAACTTCGTGTTCAGGACCATCGGCAACCAGGGGATACTGAAGCTCATGGCCGGGGAAACCATGAGAAGGGCGAGGTTCATGTCAGCGGTGGGCTACTGCGAACCGGGCGGTGGGCCGCTGGCTTTCACGGGAAGCGTGGAGGGAAGAATTGCAGAGGAGATAAGGGGGTCGCACGGATTTGGCTACGATCCGATATTCATCCCGGAGGAAGGTGACGGAAGGACCTTCGGCGAGATGGCGATGGAAGAAAAAAATCTCCTTTCCCACAGGGGTAGGGCAATAAAAAGGTTTTTGAGCTGGTTTGTAGATGAGAAAAGAACCGGGTGAAAACTTGGAGCAGAAAAAATCCAAAGATGAGGAGGTTGGGGCCCTATCAGGGGACGAGGTTGAGGAGCTGGTGGTGAAGCTCGCCAGGAGGGGAACGGGGCCGAGCATGATAGGGATGATCCTCAGGGACCAGCATGGGGTGCCAGATGTGAAGGCGGCGACTGGCAAAAGCATACTCCAGATAATGAAAAAACATGAGCTTGCTCCTCAGTTGCCGGAGGACCTGAAGAACGTCATGGCAAAGGCGGTGAAGCTCTATTCCCACATGGCAAAGAACCCGAAGGACTTCAAGACCAAGAGGGCCCTTGCCATAATCGAGTCCCGGATCAACAGGCTCGCCAGGTACTACAAGCGCAAGAAGGTGCTCCCAGCTGAGTGGAGGTACGACAGGGAAAGCGCGGCCCTTCTTGTAAGGGTTTGAACCATCCAAATCATTTATAAACCCCCTGTTCATATAAAAAGAGGTCCGCATAACGGGGGTGAATATCAGGTTAAATTTCTCCCGCATGGGGGAGATGCAAGGGAGCGGTGAAATGCCAAGGGACGAGATAAAGCAATTCTACGCCGGCGCGGAGGAAACCGCATCTAGGTTTAGGGAAAGGCTGGAGGGCGGAGAAAAGAGAGTTATGGTGCTCGCCCACTGGGATGCGGACGGAATCGCATCCGCAGCGATCTTCGCGAGATATCTAAACTCGGTGAATGCTCCCTTTCTCGTGAGATTCACGAAGCCCCTTGGGCCGGAGGAGATAGCGGAGCTGGAGAAGGAGGACTATGAGATGTTCATATTCCTGGACCAGGGGAGCGGACAGCTCGAGACAATACACAGGCACCTGCTGAACAGGGGCGCTGATGCCGTGGTGATCGATCATCACCCCGGGCCCCCCATCGAACATCCCAACCTGATCTACTTCAACCCGCACCTCTTCGGGCTCAACGGGGGGAGGGATATCAGCGCAAGCGGCACCACCTATTCGGTCATCGAAAGCCTTGATGTGAAGTTCAGGTCACTTGTGGGGCTCGCCATCGCCGGGGCGATCGGCGACAGACAGGAGTTCTCATCGGAATTCATGGGAGTAAATGCCGAACTGCTGCGGAGGGCTGTTGGCCTCGGACTCGTTCACAGGGGGGAGGGCCTCAGGCTGACAGGCAGAACGCTGTGGCCTGCCGATGAGTGCCTGAGGCTCTCAACGCGCCCCTACATCCTCGGGCTCTCCGGGAACATGGTGCAGTGCAGGAAGCTGCTCGAATCGCTCGACATTCCTCCATCGAAGCCGATATGCGAAATAGGGCTCGATAGAGAGAGGGCGCTTGCGGAGGCAATATTGAACATCGTTCCGCGGGGACAGGTGAACGAGGACTTCAAAAACGCCCTGTGGGGCTCAGTGTACACCAGGACCGACGAGAGGATGTCCGGGCCCCGCGACCTCAGGGAGTACGCGGTCGTTCTGGACGCATGCGGCACCATGAAGGTCCCCGAAACCGGATTCACGATGGCGGCCGGGCGGTCCCCGGAGGATTGCGCAATAGAGGTGCTGAAGAGGTATGAGGAGGAGATGCTGCACGTGATGAGGTGGTCGCTGGAGAAGCTGCCGCACTTTAAGTCCGCGGAGCACTTCAGGTATCTAATGGTCGGGAGGGAGGTTGGTCCTGCCTTCGTGGGGGAGGCAATGTCCCTCTTGATAGAGTCCGGGATCGCGCCGATCGATGTGCCGCTTCTGGCCATAGCTGAAAAGGATGGAGAGCACGCCAAGGTGTCCGCAAGGGGGACCATAAGGCTGAGCGAGAGGGGATTCGATCTCGGCAGGGCGCTTGCAAAGTCAGCTGCTGAGGTCGGGGGCTACGGCAGCGGGCATGATGTGGCAGCTGCGGCCACCATCCCTAAAAACAGGGTCGAGGAGTTTCTGAACAGGGTGAATGCCCACCTGAAGGCGAGGACGGCGGGATCCGGTTGAAGATGAGGGCCAGGCTGGAGCTTTCGTTCCCGAGCGCAAGGAGGGCAAGGTCGATCGCGGAATCGATCAAGCCCGACAACATAAGGGTTCCCCTGGGAATGAGAATACGCACCGAGCATCTGAACAGGTCGGTGATCACCGAGATAGAGCTGGAGGGGAACATCAAGACGCTGCTGTCCACCCTTGATGACCTGCTCGCCTGCATTGGGACAGCGGAGGACATGACATCTGTTGGATAGTTGAATATCCACGGCAGACCATCGGTAATCGGTCCAATGGGGAAATACACAAAGGTTGACCCGAGGGTGCTCATATCGGTTCCCACCATCTTATGTCCAAAGTGCAGGATGCCGATAAGATCACGGAAAAAATCGACATAGAGGTCACAAGCAAAGGACTTAGGAAATATCTCAAAAAATTCCGCAGAGATACCGCTGCTCCCGGTGCAGGACCGGGTTCGATCTGAACCTGGAGAGGAGGGGAGGAGGATGCTTCATCGCCAAAGCTGCCTACGGGACCTCCGCGGCAAACGAGATAACATCCTCAGGTACTTTAGAGATGCCATTCTGCTCAGGACCAGATCGGGGCGACGCTTCATATCGCTCTACTACAGACTCTCTCCGCCCCTCGCGGGGGCCATAGGGAGGTCTAACCTCTTGAAGCTGGTGACCAGGTGTCCGCTGCTCCCTGTGCTGCGGCTCATGAGGAAAACCATCAGGTTCTAGGATAGCCTTTTCAATATGCCCCACAATTTGATTTTGGCGGACACATGAGGTTTGAGATCAGAGGACTGCTGAAGTTCAGCAGTGATCTTCAGCCGGCAGCCGGCGAGGTTGAGGAGCTGATATCCCGGTCCAAGGAGCTTCTCAAAAGGGGGGTGCCAGAAGGAGGCACGGGAGCTGTCCTGACCGGATGGAGGCTCATGGGCAAAGATATGGAGCTCCATCTGGAATCGGGGAGACATGTGAGGGCACACGACGCACTGCTCAGGATAGCAAGGCTCATGGGGGAGGAACTCGGAAAGCGAAGGAAGATCGGCCTTCGCGGCGTGACCATCATCGAGGGCAGAATAATGATTCCCGGTAAACTGGATGAGGAAAATCTCTCGCGAATGAGCGTTCACCCCTTTCAGCTCAGGAACATGGAGGAGGGCATTGAGATAAAATTCGAGGGGCTGGGCGAATCGGAGATCAGGGGAAGAACAATAGACAGGATGGTCTCATCGGTTCTTGATGCGCTATCCGCTGCTAATGTCGAGAGAACTGGGCCCAAAGTCGTGAGAAGGGGAAACGAGCTCCCCCATCCATTCAGGGAGGATCCATTCGAGGCCTGCGTGAGGGAGGGATGGATAACCGAGTTCCCCGGAAGGGGTCAGTGGATTTACGCCGAACCCTATGCTGCCCTCATGCACGCGATCGAGGACATGATAGTGGAGAGGATAGCCCTGCCGATGGGCTTCCGTGAGGTGATGCTTCCGAAGCTGATACCGATCCCCGTTATGCGCAGGATGCCCGGATACCTGGACTCCGTCCCGGAGGGGATGTACTATGTCTGCCCTCCGCCGAGGGACCCCGAGGCGTTTTCCAAGTTCAAGGCCAGCCTGAGGCTCACGGGAAGGATACCCGTGGATGAGCTCAGAAAGGTGCTGAAGGAGCCCTCCTACGTCCTCGCCCCGGCCCAGTGTGAGCCATTCTATCAGGCATTTTCCGGCAGGAGGGTGAGGCTTGAGGACCTACCCCTGAAGCAATACGACAGGAGCGGGTGGACGTACAGGTGGGAGGGAGGAGGAGTTGAGGGCCTCATCAGGACGCAGGAGTTCAGGAGGATAGAATTCGTCTTCATGGGCAGTCCTGACGATGTGACATCAATAAGGGACGAGGTTGTGGAGAGAGCCATCGGGCTGATGGATGAGCTGGGGCTCGAGTGGAGGCTGTTGGTCGCCACGCCCTTCTACCTCAGAGAGGGAGAGACCGGGAGCTCCGAAAAGGCCGGGGTCGCAACCTATGACCTGGAAGCGCTCCTCCCCTACAGCGGGGAATGGCTGGAGCTGGGCTCCTACAACGTCCACAGGGATCGGTTTGCGAAGAGCTTTAAAATAAAAGAGGTCAGGAATAGGGATATCTGGACGGGGTGCTGCGGCTTCGGCACAAGCAGGTGGGTCGTCGGATTCCTCGCCCAGCACGGGCTGGACGGGGAGAGGTGGCCCCCAGCTGTGAGGAAGAAGGTCGGCAAGCTGCCGTCCGCATTCAAGGCGGTGGAATGATGGCAGAGGAAAGGAAGAAGGTTGCGAAGAAGACGTGGCGGGAGAAGAAGTGGTACGAGGTAGTGGCTCCCCCGATATTCGCGGGGAGGGTGATAGGGGAGACTCCAGCCCTGGATCCTGCACAGATCGTGGGAAGGGTGTTCGAGACCACGCTGGGCGACCTCATCGAAGACTTCTCAAAGTCCCACATCAAGCTCTACTTTCAGATAAAGGGGGTTGACGGATCCAAGGCGATAACCGCCTTCTGCGGACATGAGATGGTGAAGGACTACGTGAGGAGCCTGGTGAGGCGGAGGTCGAGCAAGGTGGAGGACACGGTGCAGGCAAGGACAAAGGATGGATATCTGATCAAGATGTGCGCCATGGCGACAACGCTGAGATCCATACAGACCACCAAGCTCACGATGTTCAGGAATGACATGAGGGGTGTAATGGTCTCAAAGGCGGCGGAGAGGAACCTGGATGAATTCGTGCTCGAGATGGTGCTGGGGAAGCTCTCTGCTGACATATACAAGAGATGCAAGCGCTACTGCCCCATCCACAAGGTCGAGGTCTACAAGAGCGAGGTCCTTGCTGGGCCGGAAGCAAAGCCCCAGGGCGCTGAGGCCTCATGAAGAGGAGGATATTTGGCACTTCCGGAGTGAGGGGTGCATTTGGGCCAGAGATGGATCCCCGGTTGCTGATGGACATTTCGCTCTCACTCTCTGAGTTTCTAAGCCACACGGGAAAGGTACTAGTGGGCAGGGACACCCGCACAACTGGAGGATTGATTGAGGGATGCGTTGTTGCGGCCCTCAGCTCGGGGGGCTGTGATGTGCTGAGGGCTGGCGTCGTGCCGACACCCGCGCTGAGCTTTGGAGTTCGCCACACTGGAGCATCCGCCGGCGTGATGGTGACCGCCTCGCACAATCCACCGGAGTACAACGGGCTGAAGTTCTGGAGAAGCGACGGGTGCGCCTTCGATGAGGATGATGAGAGGAGGATAGAGAAGATATACTGGGAGAGGAGATGGGCAGGCGTCGGCTGGAAGGAGGTTGGAGCGATATCCTCCGCGGATGTGCTCTCCCCGTATCTCAATCACCTTGAGTCAAAATCGAGGATTGAAAAGGAACACCTAGTCGCTGTGGACTGCGGCAACGGGGCGGCCTCCCTCGTGACCCCCCTCCTGCTGAGAAGGGTGGGGTGCAGGGTGAGGACGCTAAACTCCAATCCTGACGGCTTCTTTCCCGGAAGGCCGCCAGAGCCCTCAGCGGACAGCCTTGCCGGGCTAGCTGCGCTGGTGAAGAGGATCGGGGCCGAAGTCGGCATTGCACACGATGGAGATGCCGACAGAACGTCCATAGTCGACGAAAGGGGCAGGCTCGCACAGCCTGACAGGATGCTGGCCCTCGTCGCCTCCCACATGGTGAGGAAAAAAGGAGACATCGTGGTGACCACAGTTGACGCCTCAAGCGTGGTCGACGAAGCCGTAACGAGGGCTGGGGGGGTGGTCGTCCGAACCGGGGTGGGCGACGTTAAGGTTGCAGCCGAGATTAAAAGGAGAGGGGCGGTGTTTGGGGGAGAGCCAAGCGGAGCCTGGATCTTTCCCCACGTTGGGATGGCCCCCGATGGGCCCATGGGGGCGATGATGACGCTGGAGCTGATGGAGGCCTCGGGCACCAGCCTTTCACACATGCTCGATTCCCTCCCGGAGTACCCCGTGATCCGGGAAAAGGTGCAATGCCCCTCCGAGCTCAGGGACGGGGCAATGGATAGGATAAAGGGGGCCCTTGAGGTCGAGCTCGAGGGAATAAGGGAGATCCTGACCGTGGACGGGATAAGGATGGACCTGGAGAATGGATGGGTCCTTGTCCGGCCATCCGGAACCGAGCCCTTGATAAGGATAACCGTCGAGGGAAAATCAACCGACTTGGCCAGGGAGATCATGGAAAGAACAGTGAGCTCCGTGAAAAACGTCATAAAAGGATTAATAGGATCTGGAAAATTGTAGGGGGGTTGTGATGAAAGGGGTTGTGCTGGCCGCAGGGCTCGGGACAAGGATGCGTCCGCTCACCTTCACAAAACCGAAGTTCCTGCTCCCGGTCGCCGGAAAACCTGCCCTTGATCACGTCTTCGATACGATGAAGAACGCGGGGATAAGCGAGGTCGGGGTGGTGGTCGGTTTCGGAAAAGAACAGATAGTGGAGAGATACGGCGATGGGTCCGGCATCGGCATGAAGGTCGAATACCTGCACCAGAAACAGCTCCTCGGGACAGCCAACGCCGTTTCGCTCGCCGAGGAATTCGTGGGGAACGATGACTTCATGGTGATGAACGGGGACACGCTCGTGGACCTAGAATCCACGAAGTCCGTGCTGGAGGTGTACAGAAAAAGAAGATCAGAAAGGGGCTTTGGGGGGGTGATGGGAACAATCGAGGTTGATGAGCCGGAGCAGTTCGGCATCGTGGAGATGAAAGGGGAAACCGTGAGGAGGGTGATCGAAAAGCCGAAGAGGACAGGAAGCAGGCTGGCAAATGCCGGGCTCTACATCTTTACGTCGGAAATATTCGGAGCGATAAGGAGGACAAAAAAATCGAGAAGGGGCGAGTACGAGCTGACCACCTCCATACAGATCATGATCGATGACGGGCTGTCCATATACACCGCCCCCCTCAGCCTCTGGGCGGACATCGGGAGGCCCTGGGACCTCCTTGTGGCAAACGAGCACTTCCTGAAAAACCTCAGGGGCGAGATACACGGCAAGGTGGAGGTCGGGGCAAACGTCGGCGACAGGGTCTACGTCGGGGAGAACTCCGTGATAAGGTCGGGCTCCTACATACTCGGCCCAGCGTACATCGGCCGCAACTGCGACATAGGGCCGAACTGCTTCATAAGGCCATCCACATGCATAGGGGATCACGTCAGGATAGGGAACGCTGTGGAGATAAAGAACTCGATAATAATGGACCACACAAACGTCGGTCACCTCTCATACGTCGGCGACAGCGTCATAGGTATGAACTGCAACCTGGGTGCCGGAACAACCATAGCGAACCTCCGCCTGGACGGGAAACCCGTGAAGATGGAAGTCGGGGGAAAGGTGGTCAGCAGCGGGAGAAGAAAGCTCGGGACGATAATCGCGGACAACGTCAGGACCGGGATAAACTGCACCATAAACGTCGGGGTGAAGATAGGTCCGGACTCCGCCATCGGACCGGGAGCGGTCGTGTACAGGGATGTCCCCCCGAACACAATGGTCTACGTTGAGCCCTCGGTTCGCCTGAAAAGATGGAAACCTTGATCGTCTCCTCCTGGGGAAACCCCGGGGGATAAAGTTAATTTCCATGGGGGGATGAAAATTAATCGGGCGTCCGATGGGGAGAATAACCGATGAGGAGTTCAGGAGAAGATACCCCAACATCACGAGGGAGGTCAACGAGGGAGATTATGTATCAATTCAGTCAATCAGATCCGATGCCAGCGAGGGGGAAAAGGCCGCGGCGAGAGGGGGCTATCCGACCGCTGTTGACTTCATAAGGCTGTGCGAGACCAAGGAGCAGGCGGCGGAGATCATAGACTACCTTGAGAGGAGAAAGGAGATAAGCCCGGAATACGCTGAAAAGCTAAGGGACCAGCTGAACAAACGTGGGCTGAGAAGCTTTGGGAAGAGGAGGAGGCCAGGGGTCAGCGCACCGGGCACGGAGTAGAGCGACTCCAAACCGATATATGTCCTGACGTGAACCTTCAACAGGTTGAAGATGCTTGAGCTCGGCTTGGTCGGAAAGCCCAACACGGGGAAAACCACCCTTTTCAACGCCCTCACGCTCGCCAACGCCCCGATTGCGGGATATCCTTTCACCACGATAGAACCAAACGTGGGGGTCACCTACGTCAGAAGCAAGTGCCCATGCTCCGAGTTCGGAGTAAGGTGCAACCCGCAAAACTCCCTGTGCCTGAACGGGATCAGGTATGTGCCAGTCAGGGTGATCGACGTGGCCGGGCTGGTGGAAGGCGCACACATGGGGAGGGGGCTCGGAAACCGCTTTCTGGACAGCCTGAGGATGGCCTCGGTCCTAATTCACGTTGTGGACGCTGCGGGTGCCACAGACGGAGAGGGCAGGCCGTGCCCTCCCGGGACCCACGACCCCCTCAAGGACATAGATTTCCTAGAGGCTGAGATAGCAATGTGGTTCAGGGGCATACTGGCAAAGGACTGGCAGAGGTTCGCGAGGAGGGCCAAGTACGAGAAGCTCGATCTCGCCAGGGAGATCCGTGATAAGATGAGCGGGCTCGGGATCACAGAAAGGCACGTGGTGGAGGCGATGAAGGCATCCTTCGTGGACAGGGAGAACCCAGACTCATGGAGCGATGACGACCTCCTGAGGTTCTCCAGCGAGCTCAGAAGGATAAGCAAGCCCATCATCATTGCCGCGAACAAGGCCGACATTCCGGGCGCGGAGAGGAACATAGAGAGGATGAGTGAAAAGGGCTATGACGTGATCCCCACCTCATCCGAGGCAGAGCTTGCCCTCAGGCGTGCTGCGGAGAGGGGAATCGTGGAGTACGCCCCGGGAGGAAGAGAATTCAGAATACCGAGGGAGGACGCGCTAAGTGGGGGACAGAGGGAGGCCCTCAGGAGGATAGAGGCATTCATGAAAAAATGGGGCTCAACCGGGGTTCAGGCCCTCATCGACAGGGCGATATTCGACATCCTCCAGCTCGTCGTGGTTTACCCGGTGGACGACGAGAACAAGCTGACCGACAAGAAGGGAAACGTCCTTCCCGATGCCTTCCTCGTGAGGTCCGGAACGACAGCGAGGGAATTCGCGTACACGATCCACAGCGAGCTTGGCGAGTCCTTCCTTCACGGGATAGACGCTAGAACAAAGCGCAGGGTGGGGGAGGACTACGTGCTCAAGAACGGGGACGTGATAAGAGTGGTGTCTGGAAAGGGAAGGTAAACGCAGAGAGTATATAAAATGGGAAGAAACAGGTTAGGTGAGTCACATGGTGCGAATACTGGTGAGCGATAAGATCCATGAGGACGGGATAAGGATACTCCGGGGATTCGCGGAGGTGGACGTGATCACCGGACTGAAGCCCGAGGAGCTCTGCGCCAGGATTGCCGGCTACGACGCCATAGTGGTTAGAAGCGCCACCAAGGTGACCGCGGACGTCATATCCGCCGGCAAGAACCTGAAGGTGATAGCTAGGGCCGGGGTCGGACTGGACAACGTCGACGCCAAGGCCGCGATAGCCAGAAACATAAAGCTGATTAACTCCCCTGAGGCTTCCAGCGTGGCCGTCGCAGAGCTGGTTATGGGGTTGATGCTCTCATTTGCGAGGAGCATACCCAGGGCGGACCAGAGCACGAAGCTGGGCAGGTGGGAGAAGAAGGAGTTGATGGGGACCGAGCTCAGGGGAAAGACCCTCGGGGTGGTGGGGACCGGGAACATAGGAAGGGCGGTCGCCCGCAGGGCTGTGGCATTTGAGATGAAGCTCCTCCTGCACGACATCGCCAGGGATGAAAAGTTCGCAGACGAGGTCGGCGGCAGGTACGTCGGGCTTGATGAGCTCCTCCGCGAATCCGATTATATAACCCTTCACGTGCCACTGATGCCGGAAACGCGTTATATAATCGGGAGGAGGGAAATCGAACTCATGAAGCCAAATGCGGTCCTAATAAACACCTCGCGTGGCGCCATTGTTAACGAAAAGGAGCTTGTGGAGGCGCTGAGAGAAAAGAGGATAGGCGGCGCGTGCCTGGATGTATATGAAACTGAGCCCCTGACAGCCGGCCCGCTCCTCTCACTGCCAAACGTCATCCTCACCCCGCACATCGGGGCATCCACCGTGGAGGCCCAGCGGGAGGCGGCGGTCGTGATCGCAGAAAAGCTGAAGAGGTTCTTTGAGGGATCTGAATGAACTCCATGCCGCATAAACCGTCAATGCCCGACAGAAAAAGGGCGATAATGAGGGTTGAGAGGCCCTCCAGGCCGGAGAGGGCAAGGGCGCTCGGGTACAGGGCGAAGCAGGGCTTCGTTATAGCAAGGGTAAGGGTGAGGAAGGGCGGGAGAAGAAAACAGAGGCCGTCCAGGGGGCGCAGGCCAAAGCGAATGGGCGTTCTGAAGATCGTGCCGAGAAAGAGCCTGCAGCTGATGGCGGAGGAGAGGGCCGCCAGGAAGTTCCCGAACCTTGAGGTGCTGAACTCATATCACATTGGGTCAGATGGAAAGAGGGAATACTTTGAGGTGATAATGGTCGATCCCCATCATCCGGCAATAAGGAGCGATCCCCGCATAAACTGGATATGCAGGAGATCCCACCGCGGTCGCGCCTACCGCGGCCTTACCAGGGCAGGCAAAAAGATGAGGGGACTCCTGAAGAAGGGCAAGGGCGCTGAGAAAATACGGCCGGGCGTTCGTGCGAGGGGTCGAATAAAGTGAAGCTCCCCGTATCAAGCGCCTTCGTGAGCGTGCACTGTCACGCAACTGAGGATGAGGAGAAGGTGCTGAGGGCGCTGCGCGCCATTGTGCCTGTGGATGTGGAAGTCAGGAGAACCAGGGCTGAGGGACACCACGGCAACCCCATTATTGTCATGAACGCCGGCATCAGGGAGAAGGCAACGCTCTCTGAGGTATGGAAAAAAATAGTGGGGTGCGGCGAACAGATCCTCCCCCGGCTCGATGAGAGGGTTGATGAACACCGCCAGCTGCACCTGAGGTTTGACAAACAGGCGGCTTTTCGGGGTCAGCTATCCCTAACGAGGGGAAGCGATGCCATCCACCTCAGGCTCAAGATAAATGCGTTCCCGCCCAGAAGGGAGAACGCCATTAGGTTCATCAAGGATGCCCTCAAACGCGGTGGAGAGGATGAGGGCTGATCGCAGGAGATATGTGGTATTTGCCGTGGATCCGGGAACCCCATTGAATCACCTGGATAGGATCTTGGAAAACATGAAACCTAAGGACGCCAGGTACTTCAGTTTGATTCTGTACGACGAGGGGGAGGGCAAAGGCATTATCAGGTGCCCCCACACACACCTGGACAACATCAGAGCACACGGAAAGGGGTCAAGTTCAGCTATTAGAATATTGGGGGTTTCGGGCACCATAAAACGCGCCAGGATGAAATTCCTCCGTCCGCGCGGGCAAGGTTTGCGGTAGGGTTAAATATGCTGCTGACTTACAGGTATTGATTACGTGAATTGAACGTGGAGAGGTGCTTGAATGGCTTTTGTACCGCCGGGAGCAGGCTACGACCGGGCAATAACCGTATTCAGCCCGGACGGAAAGCTGTACCAGGTGCAGTATGCCCAGGAGGCAGTGAAGAGGGGACTGACCGCTCTGGGCATAAAGGTTAAGGAGGGCGTGATCCTTGCCGCCGAGAAGAGGGTAAGGAGCAGGCTTGTGGAGGAAACCTCGATAGAGAAGATATTTCAGGTTGACGATCACGTGGGTGCGGCGGCATCTGGACTGATAGCGGACGCGAGGGTCCTCATAGATCACGCACGCATAGAGGCGCAGATAAACAGGCTGAGATACGATGAGCCGATAAGCGTCCAGACCCTGGCAAAGAGGATAGGAGACATACAGCAGATGTACACTCAGCACGGTGGGGTCAGGCCGTTCGGGGCAAGGCTCCTTATAGCAGGGGTGGACTCTGATGGAGCGCACCTCTTTGAAACCGATCCGAGCGGGGTCGTGGCGGCATACAAATCACAGGCCATCGGAGGCGGAGCACAGGCTGTCACGGACTTCATGGAACAGAAGTACGACGAGAACATGACGCTTGAGGAGGCAATAGGGCTGGCGGTTGATGCCCTCAAGAATGTTGTTGAGGGGGAGATCAACGGCGACAAGATAGAGATGGCCATTGTGCCTACAGAAACCAAGTCCTTCAAAAAGCTCACGTCTGAAGAGATAGGCAAACACATCAAAAAGTCCGCCAAGCCCGCCAAGGAGTAGCGGAAGCCATGGTAAGGCTCGAGGATGCCGTCATAGCCAGACTGTCGACGCAGGGGGCCACCTTCGAAATTCTTGTTGACCCAGAACTGGCCCTTGCGCTCAGGACCGGAGAGAAGGTGGAGATCAAGGACGTGATCGCGACCGACAGGGTGTTCAAGGACGCGAAGAAAGGGCTGGCCGCGTCCGAGGAGAGCGTGAAGAAGGCGTTCGGCACGACCGATGTGTTAAAGATCTCCGAGGAGATAGTGAAGAGGGGAGAAGTACAGATAACAACCGAGCAGAGGAGAAGGCTGAGGGAACAGAGACTTAAACAGATCGTCGCGCTGATATCGCGGAGGGCTATCAACCCACAGACAAACCTTCCACACCCGCCGGCCAGAATAGAGACTGCGCTATCTGAGGCGAAGGTCCACATAGACGAGTTCAGGGGAGCCGAAGAACAGCTGGGCCGAATAATAAAGGCCCTGATGCCAATCCTGCCTCTCAAGTTTGAGAACAGGAGGATCTCCGTGAAGGTGCCTGCCTCTTACGTTGGTAGATCCCAGAGACACCTCAGGGAATTTGGAACCATAAGGGAGGAGCGATGGCTCGAAGACGGATCATGGAGCTTTGTCATAGAGATACCGGCAGGGGTTCAGGGGGAATTCTTCGACAGGCTGAACGACCTGACCAGAGGAGAGGCCGAAGCGAAGGTGATCGGATGATACACGTACAGGACAGGGGGCTGGTGGTGCCCGGAGACCTGCTTGCCGAGGGCAACTACAGGGTTGGCACCGGCGCATACAGGGAGGGCGGCCGCGTATACTCCTCCGTGGTCGGACTTGCCTCCGTAAGCGAAAGGGAGATAAAGGTTGTTCCGCTGCAGGGGCCCTACATACCTGCCCCCGGGGACAACGTGATAGGGATAGTTGTGGACATTCACTACTCGGGCTGGATACTCGACATAAACTCGCCCTACACCGGCAACCTCTTCATCTCGGACTTCCTTCACAGAAAGGCTGACCTCGCCAAAGAGGCCCCTGAGGAATACCTGGGCGTGGGGGACACCGTGCTGGCCTCTGTAAGGGAGGTCGACGAGAGGATGAGGGTACTGCTCGAAACCGAGGGACCCAGGTCCGGAAAGATCGTGGGGGGAAAGATGATCGAGATAGCCCCTGTGAAGATCCCCAGGGTGCTGGGAAAGAAAGGATCAATGCTGGATATCCTTAAAAAGGTTGGGAGATGTAGACTTATAGTCGGTCAAAACGGAAGGATAGTAGTATATGGCGATGACCAGCGTGCGGTAGACGCCGTGGTCAGAGCCATATTCATGATAGAGCGAGAGGCGCACACCACCGGACTGACCGACAGGGTGCGCCTCATGCTTGAAAGGGAAACCATGGGGATGTGATGGAAGAGGAAAAAAAGCTGATAATTGACGGAAGAAGGATGGACGGGCGCGCGCCAGACGAACTCAGGCCCATTAGGATAGAGGCCGGGATCCTCAAGAGGGCGGACGGATCGGCATACGTGGAGATGGGCTCCAACAAGGTGCTGGCAGCTGTGTACGGTCCAAGGGAAATGCATCCGAGGCACGAGCAGGAGCCAGACACCGCTGTGCTGAGGTGCAGGTACAACATGGCGCCCTTCTCGGTTGACGAGAGGAAGCGACCGGGCCCTGACAGGAGGTCCATCGAGATATCCAAGGTAACTAGAGAGGCCCTTGAACCCGTGCTCTTCCTCGAGATGTACCCCAGGTCCGTTATAGACGTGTTCATAGAGGTGCTAGAGGCGGATGCCGGGACAAGGACAGCCGGGATAAATGCCGCATCGGTGGCTCTGGCCGATGCCGGCATACCCATGAGAGATCTTGTCTCAGCCGTGGCGGTGGGGAAGGTTGACGACGTTATAGTGCTGGATCTCACGAAGGACGAGGACCAGAACGGTCAGACCGACATGCCTGTTGCCATCATACCCAGGAAGAAGCTCATCACCCTCCTCCAGATGGACGGGAGCTTCACGAAGGAGGAATTCCAGAGGGCGCTTGACCTCGCGTTCAGGGGCTGTGGGCAGATATATGAACTTCAGAAAGCGGCCCTCAGGGAGAAATACGCAGTAAAGGAGGGATGAAGTGCACAGGATAATATCCACGGTGAAACAGGACCAAATACTGGCGCTCGTTAAGCAGGGAAAGCGGGTTGACGGAAGGGACATAGAGCAATACAGGGAGATATCCGTCGAAAGAGGAGTGATAAAAACCGCAAATGGCTCGGCCAGGGTGAGGATTGGGAAAACGCAGGTGTTGGTGGGAGTCAAGCTGCAGCACTCCGAACCGTTTCCGGACACCCCAAACAGCGGCACCCTCATCGTGAACGCGGAGCTTCTGCCCATGGCATCGCCCACCTTCGAGCCCGGCCCGCCGGATGAGAACGCGATAGAGCTGGCTAGAGTTGTGGACAGGGGGATAAGGGAATCCGAGTGCATAGAGCTGGAGAAGCTGGGTATAAAGGAGGGAGAGGATGTCTGGGGAGTGTTCATAGATATACATGTGCTGGATCACGACGGAAATCTGATAGACGCGTCTGCCCTCGGGGCAACCGCCGCCCTCCTTGACACAAAGCCCCCGCAGGACGAAGCCTGGACCCTTCCTGTATTCCCTGTCACTAGAAAGCCGGTCGCGGTGACGCTCGCAAAAATAGACGAAAGACTGCTTGTGGATCCATGCCTCGACGAGGAAAATGTGATGGACGCAAGGCTCACCATGACAACCACGGATGACGGGAACCTCTGTGCCATCCAGAAGGGAGGAAGAGGTTGCTTCACACGAGAGGAACTGGAGAGAGCATACGAAATAGCCAGGGAAAGGGGCACAGGGCTCAGAAAGCACCTAGGGTGAGGGATTGCCGAGAACCAAGACTGGTGCGGCGGGGAAATACGGGCCAAGATACGGGACCAAGATAAGAAAGCTTGCGCTCGAGATAGAGCGGAAGCTCAGAAGGAAGTACAGATGCCCCCGGTGCGGAGCTCAAAGGGTGAAAAGGATAAGCACATCGATATGGCAGTGCAGCAAGTGCGGCGTCAAGTTGGCCGGGGGTGCATACACTCCGTCTGCGCAGGTGGCTCAGGCTCAGGAGGGCTAAGCTTGTACAAGTGCAGCGGATGCGGCAGGGAAATAGAAAAGCTGCCCGAGGGGTCGGTCAGGTGCCCCTACTGTAACTGCAGGATCTTGATGAAGATACGTCCAAAGGTTCTGAAGAGGGTCAGGGCCGATCCTCCCAGAAAAGGATAGGTCCGGGGAATCCCATGAAAAATCCTCATGCCGCCCGGGCCCTGATGGAGTTCACTTTTGAGGATACCGCCAGGGCGGAGGCTGCCAGGGCCGCGCTGGCTCCGGAGGAAGAGGCAACCTACCCGGACACCGAGATGATGGTGGGGAGAAAGAAAAACGTTTTATACCTTCAAATAGAAGCCAAGGACGCCGCATCCCTCCGTGCTGCGGTAAACTCGTCCTTGAGATGGATCATGATCATAAAGGATGTAACGGTAAAAGGGAGGTAAATGAGCATGGAAAAGATATCCCCACAGCTGCGCCATCAGCTCGCACAGTTCCAACAGACGCAGCAGCAGGCACAGGTGCTGGCAGCGCAGAGACAGCAACTGGAGCTGCTCATGCGCGAGACCGAGAAGGCTCTGGAGGAGCTGGGAAAGTTGCCCGATGATGCAGGAGCGTACAGGGCCGTCGGAAGCATCATGGTCAAGTCAGACAAGGCCACGCTTCAGAAGGAGCTGTCTGAGCAGAGGGAGACGCTGGACCTCAGGATAAAGGCGCTGCAGAGGCAGGAGGAGCGCTCGATACAGCGCCTGCGTGAGATGAAGGAGAAGATAGACAGGGAGCTGAAGGGCGGTGCGGCGGAAGGAACTGGCGGCTAGGTAGAATCATGAAAGAAGCCGCGGAGTTCCTCACCGGTGCATCCAGAGGCGGAAAGCGCATCCTAGTTCTATGCCACTATAATGCCGACCCGGACGCTGTGGCAAGTGCAACCGTTCTCTCGGAGATGCTCAACTCCATGGGGGCGAAGTCGGCGGCGGGGGCTGCCGAAGACATCTCCTCCGTCTCCCAGGCGCTTCTAGATGCCTACGGGAGAAAAATGGGGGTAAATCCTCCGATCGATGCAGATCTGGTTCTCCTTGTGGACACCTCCAGCCTCGAGCACCTGGGGAAACTGGGTGAGGCTGTAAAGGCCTCAGGTGTCGAACTCGCGGTGATCGATCACCACAAGCCCGCTGAGGGAATGAAAAGCATGTGCAGGTTTTACATGGTGCTGGAGGAGTTCCCCTCGGAGTCTGAGTTGATATTCAGGCTTGCGTCCGAAATGGGCATATCGCTGACCCCCGAACAGGCGTCGATGCTTCTGGCGGGGATACTGAGCGACACTGGATTCTTCAGGCTCGCGAGGCCCGAGACTTTTGAGGCAGTCAACGCCCTGCTTAAATGCGGAGCTGACTACGACAGGATAGCCGCGCTCATGAGGCCTCCGGAGGACTTCCCCAAGCGGGTCGCCATGCTTAAGGGAGCGAGCAGGTCGGAACTCCACAGGGTGCATGGGTATCTAATCGTCTTCACAGAGCTGGGCTCATTCGAGGGAGACATGGCAAATGTGATGCTGAAGATAGGTGCAGACGTTGCCCTCGTTGGCTCCGAGGAGGAGGGAAACGTAAAGATGAGCGGGAGAGCCAGGCCGGAATTTACAAAGAAAACCGGGATCCACCTGGGCGAACTTATGGAGGAGCTAGGGAAGGCATTTCAGGGAAGCGGGGGCGGACACGCGGGGGCGGCCAGCTTCAACGGGAAGGGTAAGTACGAGGACGTGAAGAAACACCTGCTGAGGGAAATTGAAAGGAGGCTCAACAGGGGGGGTGCGCCGGATGATTCCGCCCCAGAGGATGAGAGAACTTGAAAGGGCCGGTTACAGGATAATCGGAAGGCACAGCGCAGTGAAGGTCTGTCACTGGACGAGAAAGAGCCTACTCGGCAGGGGAGTTTGTTACAAGGAGATATTTTACGGAAAGGAGCTTAACTTGCACAGCCACAGATGCCTCCAGATCACCCCTTCCCTGCAGTTCTGCGATCACCGCTGCATATTCTGCTGGAGAAACACCGAACTCACGAAGGGCGCCTGGGAGGGCGAAGCGGATGATCCCTCATTTATCCTCGATGGAGCGATAAAGGCCTGGAGAAATCTGCTCAGTGGGTTCGGGGGAAATCCGGACGTGGACCGAAAAAAATTTGATGAGTCCATGAACCCATCTCAGTGCGCGATCTCGCTCGCTGGAGAGCCGACGCTGTATCCGCTGGTTGGAGAGCTCATTGAGGAGTGCCACAGAAGGAAGATGGTCACCTTACTGGTGACTAACGGGCAACATCCGGAGGCCCTCAAGGGCATAAATCCCACTCAGCTTTATGTATCGCTCGTTGCCCCTGATGAAGAAACCTACAGGAAGGTCTGCAACCCGAATGACGGGCATGGATGGGAAAAGACCATGGAATCCATCTCAATCCTTAGAACAGCCAGATGCAGAAGGGCGCTCCGACTGACAATGGTCCGCGGAATAAACATGAAGGAACCTGAAAAATACGCAGGACTGATTGAACTCTCAGGGGCGGACTTCGTGGAGGTCAAGGCGTACATGTTCGTGGGGTTCTCAAGAAAAAGGCTGGGTCTACACAACATGCCATCCCATCCGGAGATAAAGGCCTTTGCCGGGCGGATCGCTGAGATGACCGGATATGTGCTCACCGATGAATCTGAACCGAGCAGGGCAGTGCTGCTGAAAAAAGAATAAAAAAGGTGGCAGCCCTAGCCGGCTCTTCTTGAGGTCATCTCCTGCCACCTTTCGGTCCACTGCTGGCGGACCTGCTCCCTGAACTGCTGAAGGTTCTCCAAGAGGCTCGTCCAAGTTCCGTTTTCCACCATCTCCTCTTTCATCTCCCGCCAGGCCTCCCTCCACTGAATCAACTGCGGGCAGATGCTAGGCTCCCAGTCCGGTGCCTTTTCTGTCAGTTTTTCCGCTATTCTCAAATGCACGCTGGCCGCCGTGACCTGACCAAACGCCTGTCCAATTTTTCCCTTTTCCAATGCCTCCACGGCCCTCTCAATTTCCCTCTGAGCAACCTCCAGCTGCCTCTCAATAGCCACTCCGGCCAGCGAGTCCTCGGGTATTCCCTCCAACATCGCCTGAAGCTCCGATATCTTTGCCTCAAGGTTCTCCTTCAGCTCCGATATCCTGTGCTGGACCATCTCCGCTTTGGACTGAGCAACCCTCGCCTCCATCCCGACCTCCGCGTCCTCCAAGTTGTCTATGATAACCACGTATCCATCGAGATTTTCCCCTGTGCGCTCCTTCACGCGCTCCACCACTCGTTTGATGGTCCCCAACCTGATCCGAATCATCGCCCTGATCTCATCGTTCTCGTTCGCGTACCTCTCCCTGATCCGATTCCTTATCTCTGCCATCTCCCGACACAGGTTATCCAACTCTTCCCTCTCCAGCTCGTTGTCTCTCACCATCTCCCTGAGCCTCTCGCAGAGCTGGACCGCCACGGAAGCCCTCACCATCCCCACGCCTGGCATTTTCTCCTGCATCCACGCCACAAGCTCCGTCTTTCCCTCCCAGTTCTCCCGCTCAAGCGCCTGGAGCTTGTCCACGAACTCCTGCATGACGCCCCTGTACTCCAGCCCCTTCCCTCTCTCCACCATCCTCTCATACTCTGTCCATCTCTCCATCATCTGGGCCTCGCTGCCGACCATCTTTATCTGCTCTCCGATACGCTCAAGTCCGTAGAACGGTGAATCCGGGTCCACGTCCACTGTGTCCACGATCACCGGAGTTGCCACCGTTGCTCCTGCTGATACAAGGATTACTGCTAGGACCGCCACGGCCGCTACGCCGCCTTCACCCAATCCCCTCATTTTTTATTCCTCCTTTTGTTTTTGGCGCGGCTTGACCGCACCGCTAAAATCTATCTATAACGGCGTATTTACCAACTCTCCAAAAACCGTTCATCTGGTGTAACATAGCGCTTTAAATCATTTTTCATAGAAAAAATATCATATTTTTATATTTATTATCGTTCAAATACCAATTAAAATTAAAATTTTTCATTTTATGGTCATTTGGGGTAAAATTTATATCTGTGCTGCGAGTTCTAAATTTTGAGACACATGACAATAAGGGAGGCCTTGGGCATAGTGGCCTTGGTCGTGCTCATCCAGCTGAGCGTTGGGGCAATGTTTTATCTTTTTATTGGAGCGGCGCCGGGCGTTGATCTGACCGCTATCCTCGCGGCAATTCTGATAATGGCAGCTGTGGCAGGGGCGGTGGCTTCGCTGCTGGTGCTCCTCCTGAAGAAATACGCTGGGGAGAGGACCATGCGGATCGCCCTCATGACCCTCAGCGAGGATGAAAGGAAGGTTTTCGAGGCCATATTGCGCGCTGGCGGAGAGGCCCGTCAGGACAAGCTCAGAAGGGAGCTGGACATGTCTAAGGCAAAGCTGAGCGCCCTGGTGAACAACCTCGAGCGGAAGCAGGCCATAACAAAAACGAGGTACTGGAAGACCAACATCCTTAGGGTCAGAAAGGAATTCACCGGGGGCTAAGCGGAGGTTTGAAAAGCCATCAATTCCATTTCTAAGCGGGGAAAAGCTTGAGAAGATCCGTGGAAAGGATGAGAAAATATTTCGACTCCCTTGAGAGGACCAGGGAGCGGATCCTGCAGATTTCCAGGGATGTGGTGAGGGCATCTTCCAGATGCATATCGGCGCTTCACCGCGGAGAAAGCGAGATCGCAGGGAAGTTATTAGCCGAGGCCAGAAAAAAGCTGAAGAGGCTCGAGTCCGAGGTAAAAGGCGTACCGGAGCTGCTCCAATCCGGAATAACCGAGTCCGCCCAGCAGGAATACTGCGAAGCCATGCTCTTCCACACGTACATCCATAAAGGGAAAGTACTTGGCCCTGAAGAGGTGGGAATACCCTACCGTCCATACCTTGGCGGGCTATCTGATATGGTTGGAGAGCTCAGGAGATATGCCCTTGACCTGATGAGAGAAGGTAAGGTGGCCAAGGCCTCTGAGGTTCTGAACACAATGGACGAGATCCTGGGAACCCTGATGGAGTTTGACTATCCCGAGGCGATCCTGCCGGGTATGAGGAGAAAGCAGGACATGGTCAGGACAACCGTGGAGAAGACGAGGGGAGAGCTGACGATAGCGATAAGGCAGCACAAGCTTGAGAGCGAGCTGAGGAGGGCCAGAAGATGAGGTTCAACACGCGCGAGATCCGAGAGAAAGCGAGGAAGGACTATGATAAGACATGGCATGAAACTGGGAACCTTGTGAAAAGGGAGGGAAAGTTTTTCAAACTTGAGGGCAAGGGGGAACCCCACGCCCTACAAGAGCTGATACAGAGGGCTAGAAGGGTGCTGCTTGATCTGGGATTCAAGGAAACGTGCGTGCCCATCTTCATAGACAAAAGAGATGTGTACGCTCAGTACGGGCCAGAGGCCCCAGTGATCCTGGACAGGGTTTTCTTCCTCGCCGGCCTGGAAAGGCCGGATATAGGGATAGGGCGCAGGAAGATCGCAGAGATAGAGAAGATAGCCCCGGGAGTGAATGTGGAGGAGCTCCGGAGGATATTCAGAGAATACAAGGAGGGAAGGATAAGCGCCGACGACCTTGTGGAGCGCATGGTGGAGGAACTAAGGATCTCGGAGGAACAGGCGACTGGAATAATCTCACTATTTCCGGAGTTCAGGGAGATGAAACCAGTCCCAACCGACCTGACCCTCAGAAGCCATACCACGGCTGGCTGGTTCATAGTTCTCAGGGAAGCCGTGAAGAGGGAACCGCTGCCGATAAAGCTCTTCTCGGTGGGGCAGAAGTTCAGGAGGGAACAGGAGCTTGACCCAACTCACCTCTATGACTCGTGGACGGCATCGATTGTCGTGGTCGCTGAGGAGATAAGCGTTGAGGACGGGCAGAAAATTGCCTCCGAGATCCTGAGGAGACTGGGATTTGAAAAGATAGCCTTCAGGATAAAGAAGGCCACATCAAGGTACTACGCTCCCCAGACCGAGTTTGAGGTCTTTGTAAAGCATCCCGCGACAGGGGAGGAAGTGGAGGTGGGCGACGGAGGCATGTACAGCCCGGTCGCCCTGAGCAACTACGACATCCCATATCCCGTGTTCAACCTGGGGGTGGGGCTGGAGAGAATCCTGATGATCCTCACAGGGGAGACCGACATCAGGGCGCTGGCCTATCCCTATCTGTACCGAACAGCAAGCTTTTCTGACCAAGAGCTTTCGAGCATGATAAGGATCGACGTTTTGCCCCTCACCGAAACCGGAAAGGCAATCGCCAGAGCCATAGCCGAAACGGCTAGAAAGCATGGCAGCGCCCCAAGTCCATGTGAGTTCGTGGCCCACAGGGGAAAGATGGGAAAAAAAGAGGTGCTCGTCAAACTGGTTGAGCCGGAAAGCGGGACCAAGTTAGTTGGTCCCGCGGGTTTTAACGAGATATACGTGTACGACGGGAATGTGATCGGACTTCCCCCCGAAGGATGGAAGGACGATGAGTTCCTGAAAAAGGTCAGGAGGGAGGGAATTAGAACTGGGATAACTTACATGGATGCCCTCGCATCGCTTGCAGCGCGGAGGATCGAGGAGGCCGCGGAAAGGGGCGAGCAGGAGGTCAGGGTGAGGGTAAGAAATGTGAAGTCCCCTGCGGACATAAACGTGCGCATCGAAGAGGCTGCCCAGAGGTACATCACATCCAGGAACAGGAGAATTGACATAAGGGGCCCGGTTTTCACCACTGTTACGGCCAGTCTCAGCTGAGCACCCTCCTGGCCCCCCTTATCCCCTCCCTTCCGGTGGCAAGGGGGTTTTTCGGGTCCCACAGCTCCAGGATAAATGCTCCGTTGTACCCCACCCTCCTGAAGGCTGCCGCGACACGAGGGAAATCTATCTCTCCCTTGCCTGGAGGAAAATGGTCGTCGTTCACACCATTGTTGTCGTGAAGATGAACGTGAACTATCAAATCGCGCATCCTCCTTATGTACCTGACGATCTGGCCCGCAGTTGACCTCACGCCCATTCTCCTGAAAAACAGGTTTGCGTGCCCCACGTCAAATGTTATCCCCAGGTTCTCCGCCTCGGCCAGCCTCCTGAGCTCCTCGAACGTTCCCGGGTACGAGCGCGGATCCCTGCCAGGATTCTCCAGCGCTATCCTCACCCCTCTCCTGCGGGCATGGGCCGC
>JAWCKV010000004.1:0-34706 GCA_038851565.1 Hadarchaeales archaeon (SeqCode)
CTACGCATGCACCCTTGATGGTCAGGTGTACGCGCTGAACGCGTCCACAGGCGGCCTGCTCTGGGAAAAAAGCCTCAACGGCTCCCCGCTTGCCCCGGCTGCCGTTGAAGCTGTCCTGGTTGTTGCCACGCGTGAAGGGGAGGTGACGGCGTTTGACAGAAACGGCGGAGTCATGTGGAGGAGCTCATTTGAGGATGGGATAACGTATGGTCCAGCAATTCACAACGGTGGGGTCTGGTTTGCCACCGGAAAAAAGCTCTTTGTGATGGAAAATGGAAACGTTGAAAAGGTGCTGGAATTCCAGGCCAGCGTCACATCGTTTTCCCTCAAGGATGGAGAGGCGTACGTCTGCCTTGAGGACGGCACCGTGAGGTCGGTTAAGGATGGAGAAGTTGGATGGTCATTCACCTCCCCGGCAGGTGCGCCTCACTCGATGGCTGTGGCCGAAAACACGATCTTCGTGTCGTGCGGAAACAGGCTTTTCTGCCTTGAACACGGCACGGGGGAGGCGATATGGGAGATGTGCATCCGGGGGGACTCACTGGCTGTCGCCTACGGTAAGATTTTCATGACATCGGAAGATGGAGGGATATACTGCATCGGAAGCTGGGGAAAGGCGCAGAACGAGAGCTTCATTGCCGGACTGGCATACATCTGCGCTGCGGCTGTCCTCGCGTTTCTCCTGTACATGCTTGGAAGGAAAACGGGCAAGAGAAGGTAGCCTATCCTGATCCTATGCCTCCCTCCTCCCCGGAGGCGTGCCTGAATGCCCTCACCATCAGGAACGGGGACGCAAGGGTTGTGACCAGAACTATCAGCACTGTCATTGAGAGAAGGCCGTGCGCAACCACGCCGGACCTCACGCCTATTGCGGCTATCACGAGCGCGACCTCGGCCCGGGGAATCATCCCCACGCCCACCCTGAGGGAATCCATGCCCGAGAACCCGCCCACAAGGGCACCTCCGCCACAGCCAACGATCTTGCTGAGGAAGGCTGCGGCGATTATCGCCGCGCCTGCCAGAAGCCCCACTCCGGCCAGCTCGCCGAAGTCCATCCTTATCCCCATCTCGGTGAAAAAGATCGGTATGAAGAGCGCATATCCCATGCTGGTGACCTTATCCCTCAGCGACCTGGCGACCGGAAGCTTGCTCATAACAATACCAGCCAAAAAGGCGCCCGTGATTGCAGCGAGGCGCACCAGCTCCGCCAGAGCGCTCACGACAAACACCACCACGAGGGCTAGGGCCAGGGCCATCTCCTCTACCTGAAATTTTCCGATGAACCGCATGAGCCTTGGGAGTATCCTGAAGCCGAGCACGAGCACCAGCACGATGAACGCCGCCATGAGGATGATGGTCTCCGAGATCCCCATTATGGAGAGGGAGCCCATCACAATTCCTGAAAGTATGCTCAGGACCATTATGCCCAGAACATCGTCGATGACCGCCGCCTCCAGAATTGCCGTCCCGACTCGCGTGTGAAGTTTTCCGAGATCGACAAGAGTCCTCACGGTTATGCCAACGCTCGTGGCTGTGAGAACTGCTCCGAGAAAGGCGGCTTCAATCGATCCCCACCCTGCAAGCCAGGCCACGCCGAAACCGAACATGAAAGACGCCAACACGCCGCCGCCTGCTATGAGGCTGGATACCTTCCCCGCACTTTTGAATTCATCCAAGTCGACGGAAAGGCCTGCGAGAAATAGCAGGAGGATTATTCCGATGTTGCTGAAAACGCTGAGCGCCTGACCGGCCGGGGAATACATGTTTATGAAAAGGGAGGTGCCGAGAAGCGCGTTCGATATCTGGCCTGCGACGAACGGTCCGAGCAACATGCCTGAGATGAGCTCTCCGATCACGGGCGGCTGTCCCAACCTGGAGAAGAGCTCTCCGCTGAGCTTCGCGGCAAGCAGTACCACCGCAAGGTACACAAGGACCGATGAGAGCTCCATTTCGTTCATCCAGCCTGCCCTCTGCCGCCTTTACAGATGCCTCCTTACCTGAGCAGCCTGTAGAACTCCACTATGTTCCTCAGGCAGATGAGACCAACGAGTTTGCCCTTCTCGGTGACCGGCAGATGCCTGAGCTTGTGGGCGGCCATTATGTTCAAGACCTCATCTATGCTCATGTCGGGGCTCACCGTCACGGGATCCCTGGTCATTATCTCCTCCACCCTTGTGGCCAGTTTCTTCTTCAGGTCCCTCACAGTTGCAGGACCAACCACTGATCTCTTCGATGGAACCTGAAGGATGTGCAGCACATCGCTCTCTGTCACTATGCCGACGAGTTTTTCGTTCTCATCGACAACCGGGAAACATCCCTCTATCTGTGACAGGAGGCGTTCGATCATCTCATCTATGGGGGTTTCAGGCCTCACCTTTCTGGGCCTTGTGTTCATGACCTCCCTCACCCTCACGAGGGCTAGCTGTGACGGGCTTATGGGCCTCCTTTCTGCGATCCGCATCCCCTGCGATTGTTATCGCAGAGGCTCTAATAAGCGTTGGGAGGACTGCCCGCTAAAAACGTGACAGGGTTGGTGGGATGCCAACTCGCTTTCATTCCTTCGAAATTCACGCGGTTTCTGCGCATTACTTTCGATATGCTGTGCGCCGATGTCTAACATATTGGATTTCGACTGAAGTTTCGCTTTTTATCCTGTAGATAATCCTGTAGTCTCCGGCCCGCAGTTTCCAATATCCTTCCCATTCTCCGTGGAGTTTATCGCCCGCACGTATATCGTCAAACAATTCGTCTATCGCCAGCTCTATCTGTCGCTTGGTCTTTTCAGGTAGCTTTTTTATGTCTCGCAACGCTCTTCTGGTGAAAGTAATCTCTATCATTTCAATGCCAGTTGTACTAGAGTTTTATCTTGCTCTCCTCACGCGCGGCGGCTGGTGGCCAAACACTTCCTCGTAAGTGTAAATCCTTCGCGCCGCTGAGTCCTCCTGAGCTTCTCTAAGCGCCCGCAATGCTGCCGGATCTGCCATCTCCTCGAGGGTGGCCATCATGCTGTTGTACTCTTTCGCCCCGATTAAGACCGCCACTGGCTTTCCTTTTCGGCTCACGACGATCTGCTTTCCCGCTTCAGCATCACGGAGCAAGCTGGGCAATTTTCGGTGCGCTTCTTTTACTCCCACAATCCTTCCGACCACTGAAATCCCCAATTAACAGTTATTTTTCATGTATTTATGGGTATATACCAAGGTTAATACCAAGATCAAAACTTGGTGGGGTCGCCGAGATTTGAACTCGGGTCACCGGCTCCCGAAGCCGGCAGGATGGACCAGTCTACCCCACGACCCCTAAGAAGATCGCAGCGTCAAAAGTAAAAACTTACCGAAATGCCGGGCTCAGATCTCCTTTCTTCCCTCTAGCAGCTTTTCAAGTTCCTTCTCAAGCCAGGACACCGGGATCTCCTGAACCGATATCCTGCTCTCCCTTTCTCCCCCAACTTGCTTCAGGTCCACCAGCCCGAGCCCCTCCATCCTGTTGAGGTACTCCCAGAACTGACTCTTCTTTCTAGGCTCCTCACCGTATTCCTCGCACGATGCGGCGTAGGCCTTCTCCAGCTCGCCGCTTACAACATAGGCCCTTCCCGAGGATTTCAGCTTCCTGCAAAGGGACAGGAGCAATATCTTCTCGTGGGGGAGAAGCTCGCGTAGAACCTCGCGCTTCACAACCGGGTAGACCTCGGCCTTGGCCTCCCTCACGTGCTCCGGGGTGACCGTTCTCTCCGTCCTCCCGTCCGCGATCAGTCCGGCCCTCCAGAGGAGCTCGAGCGCAAATCTCGCGTCCCCGGTCGATGACGCTATATCCGCTATGAGGTCGAGCGCCTCCTCCTCAACCGTCCCCGACCTGAAGGCCTCGCTGACCCTCTGGGAGAGGATGTCCCTGAGCTGACCGGCGGAGTATCTGTTGAGCTCGAGGACGTTGTGCATGAAGGTGCTCTGGGTGGACAGGTCCATCTTCCTTAGGAAATCCCTGTCCTTCGCTATGGCTATCACGCTTATCCGGTTTGGCAGGCCCGCCTCCTCCCATGCCCTGGTCAGGGTGTAGATGAGGTCCGGTCCGTTGAGGAGCACGTAGTAATCGGCCTCATCTAGCCCGATGACCAGGTATGCATCATGCGCCTTCATGTAGGTCTTCACAACGTCAAGCAGCTTTTCTGGAGAGAGCCCGTGATGCGGCCACCTCGGGTTGTAGTGGTGGTGGATCCTGGAGACAACCGAGAAGTAGCTCTTCTCCTTCCTGCAGTTTATGTGCAGGTAGCTCAGGTTCAATCCCTTCCCCTTGGCCTCGGATTCCAACTCACTGCCGAATCTTCTGGCCAGGGCGGTTTTTCCCACCCCCACGCTTCCTGTGATGAGGACCCTCTGGCTCATCCTGTTCTCAAGCAGGGGCCTGAACACCCTGACGAGCCACCTGAACTCCTCCTCCCTGTGAACGAGAACTGGAGGAACATAGTCCGGTGAAAGCTTGCTCGCATCCCTGAAGACCGAGGGCCTCTCCAGCTCCTCCTCAAACAGCCTCCTCATCTCCACCCAATATGAACTCCGCATAGGTGCCTAAAAACAGGACAATTAGGCTACCTTCACCATGTGCGTCTGGAGATAACCGGTGATAACGGGGATATATCCCCTCAGCTCTTTGTCCAGTTCCGGATCACCGGTGTCGACCTTGAGCACCGGGGTCAGACTGAGCTTCTGAGGAGTCGCCAGCACTATTATGTTCTTCCTGCCGACCTTCCTTATCACCTTGGGGCTTATCTGCTGGTTGCCCCTCCCGAAGATGAATCCCTGTCTCCCCAGAGGGCTGACCACGATCGAGGCTGGCCTGCCCTCTATCTCCTCCAGTATCTGCCTCTCGTTGACATCCTTCCCCACGAGCTTGTAGTCCCTTACGAGGTCAACTCCCAGAAGGGTTGAGTCATAAATTCCCAGCTCCTCAGCCACGGCCCTCGTGGTGGTTCCTGGTCCGAGGATGTAGGTCCTGCCCCCCTCCATGAGCTCAACCATCCATCTTGCTATGGCCTTCTGATCTGCCACCTCTAGGCCAGAACTGCCCTCCTTGCCCGCCTGCATCATCACAGGTTCATACGGCACCATGAGGTATCCCCTGAGGGTCGCGGCAAGCTCATCCTTGCGGTAGGCTTCCTCGTCTATGTCCATCACCTCTGCCTCCCTCAGCGGCAACCCCTGGGAGAGAAAGAGCGCTGCCACATCGCCGGCTGCCTCGGGCGTGTTCGCGAAGACCGCGGAATATATCTTTACCCCTGATGGCACGCCGAGAACCGGCACGCTCGCCCCGGCTGCCTCGTAAACATCCCTAGCGGTTCCATCCCCTCCCACGAAAAGTATGAGCTCCGCCCCCCTCTCGATCATTCCCCTCACGGCCCTTTTCGTGTCATCAGCCGTTGTCTGACCTGGATTTATCTCCCCGAAGACCTCCACCGGGAGGCCGCACTCCCTCGCCCATCTCTCCCCCATCTCTCCCGGGTAGGTGATGATCCTGAGGCTCTCCTTGAGCGGCAGGAGCCTCTTCAGCGCCTCAACCGCCCTTCGCGGCGAAACCGGCTCCGCTCCAAGCTCCATCGCCCTCCTCAGGGCCTCCGGACCGTCTGTTCCCTTCAGGCCAACCCTTCCGCCCATGCCCGCTATCGGGTTTACCACAACCCCTATCTTTTTCATCGAAACGTCCCCAGGCCCATGCCTGCCCTGCCTTGCTCCTTGATGCGCATCCTCCAGCTGAGAACTGGCTCCCTTGCGGCCTTTAGCTCGTCCAGCCTTCCTATGGCAGTGCTCAGGGGGGCCGAGCGCAGCACTTCCGGCCTCTGCCTTGCATCCCTCTCTATCTCGCGCATCGCTCTCGCGAACCTGTCCAGCTCCTCCTTCGGCTCGGTCTCCGTGGGCTCCACCATAAGCGCCTCGGGCACTATCGGTGGGAAATAGTAGATGGGCGCGTGCATTCCGTAGTCCAGGATGCGCTTCGCCACGTCCCTTGCCGTTATTCCGGTTTCCCTCTTCAGCGGCTCAGCGGTGAATACCACCTCGTGCTTGCATATCCCATCGAAGGCTGGCCTGAACCCTTCAATCTCGGAGACCTTATTCCTCACGTAGTTGGCGTTCACGACCGCCGCCTCCGTAGCTTCCCTCAGGCCCTCCTCGCCCATCATGAGGATGTATGTGTATGCCCTCACGAGCACCCCAAAGTTACCGTAGAATGCCTTTATCTTCCCTATGGACTCCGGCCTGTTGTAATCTAGATAGTACCTTCCGTTCTTCTCATCGTGCTCGACCACCGGAACTGGAATGAACTTCTCCAGCCTCTCCCCAACCCCGACCGGTCCCGCACCCGGCCCTCCTCCTCCGTGTGGGGAGGAGAAGGTCTTGTGGAGGTTGAAGTGAACGACGTCAAATC
This sequence comes from Hadarchaeales archaeon (SeqCode), assembly GCA_038851565.1. Classification (GTDB taxonomy): domain Archaea; phylum Hadarchaeota; class Hadarchaeia; order Hadarchaeales; family Hadarchaeaceae; genus JAWCKV01. The sequence continues at coordinate 6,415 of JAWCKV010000004.1, forward strand.
CCATGTCTCCGGGCCTAGCCCTTCCCAGTATGCCGTTCATGTTCGCGCCGTCGTAGTAGAGGAGCCCTCCCGCATCATGGACCATCACTGAGATATCCTTTATCCTGTCCTCGAAGAGCCCCAGCGTGTTCGGATTCGTCATCATCATCGCCGCCGTCCTGTCTGAGAGGGCCGCCTCAAGCGCCTCCATGTCAACCCTGCCGCGCGAATCCGATGGAATGACCCTGACCTCGAATCCTGCCATGGCGGCGCTAGCGAAGTTAGTGCCGTGGGCAGAATCCGGGATCAGCACCTCGGTTCTTCTTTCGCCAATTGATCTATGATACGCCCTTATCAGGAGAAGTCCCAGAAGCTCCCCGTGGGCACCTGCTGCTGGCTGGAGGCAGACCCTCTTCATTCCAGCGATCTCCGCAAGCATTCTCTCCAGCCTGTACATTATCTCCAGGCATCCCTGGACCGTGCTCTCGTCCTGATATGGATGGACGTTTGCGCTCTCGTCCAGGCCAGCCATCTCGTCGCATATCTTCGGGTTGTATTTCATCGTGCACGATCCTATCGGATAGAAAACCAGGTCTATGCAGTAGTTCATCTGCGAGAGCCTTGTGTAATGCCTGACGACCTCTGGCTCGGAAAGCTCTGGCAGGTTCAGCGATCTCCTCCTGAGGTTTTCAGGTACCTCCGGCTCTGCCAGCCTCTGGCCCGGGAAGGAGACGCCTTTCCTCCCGGGCCTGCTGAGCTCAAAGACCAGCGGCTCCAGGCCTGACTCCGTGCCCCATCTCGCCTGCCTGAAGCTCATGCCCTTCCCCCCATAATCTCCGCCACCGCGTCCGCGAACCTGTCCAGGTCCTCCTTCGTGTGGACCTCCGTCGTGCACAAAAGTGAGGACTCACCGAGCCACGTGAATTCGCCCCTAAGCGGCTTTCCTCCGTGAACCCCTTTCCGAAGGAGCTCTGAGTTCAGCGCGTATGCCGTCTTTCCTGTGCACCTCATCACGAACTCGTTGAAGTGAGGGGACTCAAACAAGGGCGCCTGCACTCCTTTTATCTCGCCGAGCCTTTTCATCAGATATTTTGCGTTGGAGGCGCATATCTCCGCCACCTCCCTGAGGCCGGCTGGCCCAAGCGAGGCCAAGTATACGGCCGCAGCTATAGCGCAGAGCGTCTCATTTGAACATATGTTCGATGTCGCCCTCTCCCGCCTTATGTGCTGCTCCCTTGTCTGAAGCGCCATGACGAAACCCCTCATTTTCCCATCAACCGTCGTGGTCATCCCGGAGATACGGCCCGGAAGCGTCCTTATCATCCTCTCCTCGCCCCTGCAGGCGAATATTCCCAGCGTCGGCCCGCCGAAGCTCACAGGATTTCCAAGCGGCTGCCCCTCCCCGACGACTATGTCAGCTCCGTACTCTCCCGGAGGTTTAAGTATGCCGAGCGAGATGGGGTTAACGCCGACAACGAAGATGGCGCCGGCCCCGTGCGCCATCCGCTCTATCTCGTCCACCTGCGTCTCCAGAAATCCCAGGTACGCCGGATTCTCTATGTAAACTCCCGCCACTCCCCCATCCAGCTTCCTCCTCAGGTCTCCTAGGTCCACCTGACCGGTCCTCTCATCGTGTTTTACCTCCACGACATCGATTCCGGGGCCCGAGGTGTAGTTCAGCAGAACTGAGAGGCGTTCCCTGGACATCAGATCGGGAACAAGAAACCTCTTCCTCCCGGTTAATCTGCAGCACATGAGGGCGGCCTCACCAAGAGCGGTCGCCCAGTCATACATCGATGCATTTGCCACCTCAAGGCCCACAAGCTCGCATATCATGCTCTGGTACTCGAAAAGCGCCTGCAGGACGCCCTGGCTGACCTCGGCCTGATAGGGCGTGTAGGAGGTCAGATATTCTGCCCTTGAGATGAGCGCCCTGACATGGGACGGAACATGATGATGCCAAACGCCTCCCCCCAGAAAAGCCGGCATTTCGGACAGGGAAACGTTTTTGGACAGGATCTCCCTCACGTGGCGCCTGATCTCCTGCTCCGACATCCTGGGCGGCAGGCTCAGCGGACGCCCCAGCCTCACCTCCTCGGGAATATCGGAAAAAAGATCGTCAACGCTGGCCACTCCTATCTCCGCCAGCATCTCCTCCCTGATCTTCCCGAAGTTGGGAATGTAGTGGTGGCTCATCTTCCTGCACTTACCCAAGCGCTTTCAAATACTCTTCGTATTCCCTCGCGCTCATCAGTTTTTTGATCTCATCAGGGTCCTTGGGCTCTATCGTGCATATCCATCCACGATCGTATGGGCTTGTGTTCACGAGCTCGGGTCGATCCCTCAGCTCTGCGTTCACTTCCCTTATTGTCCCGCTCACCGGAGCATAAACCGCAGACACGGCCTTTATGGACTCGAGGATGGCTACCTCCATGTCCCTCTCCTTTTTATCCCCGAGTTGCCTCACCGACTTACCCACGCTTGGGAGCTCCACATACACGACATCGCCAAGCTTTGCCTGTGCGTAATCAGTGACCCCAACCCTCACCACTTTTCCCTCTGCCCTCGCCCACTCGTGGTCCTTCGTGTAGCGGAGGTCCTCTGGAATTTTTATTTCGCCCCTGCCCATCTTCGCACCTTTTCCACTCTTCAGCTCCAGTAAAAACCCTATCTCCACATCTCGTCCTTTATCCACTCCAGCTCGATCTTGGATGGCGGCCTAGGATAGTTGTAAATCGGCCCCCGTGGCGACTCGTTGAAAAACGGCCTGTTACAGCCCGGACACCCGGAGGTCTGAAATGGCTCCCCTGAGCTGATTATCTCGTCCAGCGGCTCCTCGTCCATTCCAAAGTGAACGGCCCTGCCCTCCCTAAATTCCATTTGCTCTGACCTTGAAAGCCCATGGGAGATGAGATATCTAATCACCTGGACCCTCCGGTACGATCCTATCTCCGGTTGGGGTCTCTTTTCCATGGGCGTGCCAATCACCGGAAAAAAAGCGAAGAGGCCGACATCTATGCCCAGATCGTGCATCCGCTGGATCGTCCTCGCGGCCTCCATCTCGCTCTCACCAAGGCCGACGATCAGATGTGTGGTCGCCTTTCCGAAAACGTCGCGCGCCTCGACCAGCGCCTCAACGTGCCCCTCCCACGTATAATCCGGGCCCTTTATCCTGGCGAAGAGCAGAGGAGTAGAGCAGTCCAACGGTATGCACATCCTCTCAGCCCCGGCTTCCTTGAGGTCTTCAATTTTGTCCGCGCTCACTGGGGGAGAACAAACGGAGATCGGTATATCGCACGTCTTGCTCAGTTTTCTAACGATCTGGAGGGCATCACGAAAAGAATTTTCATGGTTTACCCGCTGTACGCATATCCTCCGGAAACCGGACTCAGCCAGCCTCTCCAGCACTTCCTCTGCCCTCCACTCCGGCCAAACCACCCTTGAGATCATCGATGGATCTCCCCTGGCCTCCCTTGCCTTTGGACAGAACCTGCAGTTCGCTGAGCATCTCTCCATTCCGTCGAGCATGATGTGGGCGGCGGAGGGGGCCACATCCTGCTTTCCCTCCCAGAGTCCGAGAACAACTCCTGTGCCGAATGCCACCCTCAGCCGTTCGACCATCTGACCCACCCTCTGGCTCCCAGAGGCACCGAGCAGCATGCATCCATCAAGCCAACCCTCATCCCCATCCCGGAGGCAAGCTCAAGCGTCTTCCGGCTTGGCATCTCCATCCTATCCGCCCCCGCCATCAGAGCTTCCCGCTCATATCTCTCCCTGTCAGCTCCCCTAGGCCTCATGCACCCCAGGGAGATCTCCCCGGATATCCGCCTCCTCGCCTCTGCGATCAGCTTCCCGACCGCCTTTGGACTCGGGGGACGCATGCCGCCAAAAGCTGTGCCTGAAGGCGGCACGAAAGCCAGAAAAACAAGGACCTCCGGATCTGCATCCACCGCGATATCAACCGCGCTTTCCCCAAGCAGCTCCCCGCCATGCGCGCCTATGCATATGTGGGGGACCACATGGGGGATGTGTCTGCGAAGATCGTTCATGGCTCTCCTGTAGTCGGCGGGAGCTTTGTCAAGTCCGGTCAGGAGCTTTATTGTCCTGCGGTCGCCAAACAGCTCGAAGTCAACGAGGTCTATTCCTGCCCTGCCAAGTTCCCTGACCAGCCATCCCGGCGGGAGTCCGGTGTGCGCCGCCAGGAACAGGTTTGTTTCCTCCTTTATTGTTTGTATGACATCGAGGCAAGAATCCAGCGGAACATATCCCTCCTCGTTGCAGCCCCCGCTCAGCATCACGCCAAATGCCCCGCCTGCCTCCAGATCCCTGCACCTGCCGTACAGCTCCTCGGGTGTCGTGCACGGCATCATCCCCCTCAGGTACCTTCCCTCGCAGCGCGCGCACATGAGCTCGCAGCTATGGCCTGTTACGGATATCGCCGGGAACCTGTTTCCCGGAAAACTGGCGATGAAATGTCGCTGCTCAGCCTGCGTCCCTCTCACCTCATCGCGTTCCACTCAACGGATGCATATTTCTTCCTCAGCTCCAGAGCAAGCCTGAGCTCATCGTCCGTCATGTCCCCGTGAAGGATCTCCGCCCCCATGACCTCCTCGAATCCCCGGATCACGTGCTCCCTCACCTCGCTCACGCCCGGCCTTCTTCCGATCTCCCTTTCCACGGTGGTCACCCTGTCGTAAACGCTCTCTATTCCCTTATCCGATATCTTCGCTCCGCCGACCCTGAGGATCTCAAACATTCTCCTCACGTCCGGGGAAATGAGGATGGTCCCGTGCTGCAGGACGCTCCCCCACCTCCGCGTCTGCGCGCTCCCAGAGATCTTCCTTCCGTTCACCTGGACATCGTTGACCGGCCTGAACTCCGCCCCTATTCCCATCCTCCTTAGCCCGGCCACCAGTCCCCCGCAGATGAGCCCATAGGACTCCATTATGTCCTCCGGCACATCCTCCTCGCGGCAGACGAAGCTGTACGTTAGTTCGCCTTCTGAGTCGTGAAAAACCGCCCCGCCCCCGGTGATCCTCCTCACCACATGTACGCCGTATCTCCCCGCTGCATCGAGATCGACCTCTCTGGCCAAACTCTGGAAAAAACCTATGGAAACAGCGGAGGGGGTCCATGTCCAGAACCTCAGGGTGCTCGGGTACCTTCCCTCCGAATTGAGCCTGAGCAGGGCCTCATCTATGGCCATGCTCGTGAAAGCATCATCCCTGCGCATCGGCAAAACCCTGATCCTCATGGCTCCCAGCCGCCTTCATCACGGCCTCAACCCAGTGCTCAACGTCGACCATCGGCGTCCTGGCGCCGGTCCTATCGTAAAATCTCCTCACGGCTCCCCTCACGGCCTCCCTCTCCACGCACACGCCGATAAGTTCCCTCTCCAGCTCGAAAAGCGCCTCCTCCGGGTACATGAAGAAGTCCCCGGTGATGGATACGCGTGATATCCTGTTTTCCTCGATGCCCACCTCCACCCTTATCAGTCCCTTCGGGGCCTTGAAATCCGCCCGTCCCACTACTTCCACCTCGTGAGTATTTCCTCCCTTCTGAAGGTCGCCTTGCTCAGCAGAAACAGCCCAGCATCCGCGAGCCCCAGCACCGCAGCAAAGAGCCCGAGCGAGAGCGGGTTGAGGGAAATCGCACCAATCATGTACATCATGTAGAATGCGATGAACGGCAAAATCGGAATTGAGCCGATCTGCATTGCCGCCCTAACATCGCTCACCTTGGATGAAACTAAAACGCAGAACGAAACTGAAAAGAGGGCCATCAGCGGGCAGTAGACGCAAAGAACTGCGACGGAGAGGAGATTGGGCAGAAGCAGGTGCCCCAAGGCCTGAAAAGTGAGCACATCCACCACGACTGTGAGGCAGACGAAGGATAAACCCGTGGCGAGCATTGCCGGAAGGAAGGCACCCAGCATCTTCCCGGCGAGTATTTCGGAATCAGTGACCGGGGTCGCCAGGAGCGGCTCCAGCTGCCTGTTGACCTTCTCCCCCACGAAGGTGTAGGACGCTATGACCGAGGGCACCATTACCGGGATGACCATGAAAAGCAGGAGAGTCATGTTGACCACCGCCATTACCATTGCCTCCCTGTACGGTAGGCCTGCCGGGGCAAATGGCGGGAGCTCTTCACTGAGTGGCAGCTCCATGTTCAAAACGGGATAGATGTACACGATGGGCAGGACGACGGAAAGCACAAGCGGCAGCACGACCATGCCGTAAAGCACATATCTGTGTTTCCTCGCGCTCGCCATGTCCTTCTTCGCAATTTCCCAGACCCTATCTCTCCTCATTCCTTCCCACCAGCCTGAGGTAGACCTCCTCCAGGACGTTCGGCGGCCTCGTGACATACCTTATCCTCCCGCCCGCCCTCACCACAGCACTGACCATGGAAGGATTCACCCTGTCCGGATCCTCCACCTCCACAAGCAGCCTGTTTCCCTCTGCGCTCACCCTCCCCACGCCCCTGACCCTCTTCAGCGCCCTCACAAACCTCCTGGCCGGACCTTCCAGATGTATCTCCGTTTTGGACCTCCCAAACTGACGCTCCAGCTCCCTCGTGGAACCAACCGCCACCAGCCTCGTGTTCAGTATTGCCACGCGATCGCAGAGCCTCTCGGCCTCGTAGAGGTTGTGAGTGCACATGACTATCGTTCTCCTCTCCCGCTTCAGCTCCAGCACGAAATCCCTGACTATCTTCGCAGCATCGGGCGAGAGCGAGGCTGTGGGCTCGTCCAGGAACAGCACATCGGGCTCGTGAACCATCGCCCTTATGATCGCTATCTTCTGCTGCATGCCCTTCGAAAACCTCCCTATCGGCTCATCCCTCCTTCCCCACAGCCCGACCATCCTGAGCAGCTCCTCTATGTTCCTCCTTTTTCTGGCCTCCGGGACTCCGTACAGCCTGGCGTAAAAATCTAGGTTTCTGTACGCGCTGAGCTCCGGGTACAGCCCTGGGTTCTCGGGAAGCAGCCCTGTGATCTCCCTTATCCTCATCGACTCCCTCCCTATTTCATGCCCTCCGACAAACGCTGTCCCGGATGTGGGCCTCAACAGGCAGCAGAGCATCCTGACCGTGGTTGTCTTCCCCGCGCCGTTTGGGCCCAGAAGCCCGAATATCTCTCCCCCCCTCACCCGCAGCGTGAGATCCTCAACTGCCGTCGTGCCGTCAAATCTCTTGGTGAGACCTGCAAGTTCAACCATCACTTCAGCTTTTCCAGCCAAGCGCTCACCATCCCCTCGTTCCTGTCGCACAGTATGATCCTCCTAAGGGCCTTTGGCGTGAAGCCCCTGAGCGCGGAGATCATTGCCTCAGCGGCATCGGCAGACGAAAGCCCACCAACCCCTGTGCCCATCCCGGGCATCACGAGACTTTCCGCCCCAACCTCATCCGCACACCTCAGCGCGGCCAGGACGGCCATTCTCACCTTTTCCTGGGTTGTGGGCATCGCTGGCCTCTCCATGGTGGGAGAGTGTATCACCCATCTTGCGTTGAGCCTGCCCGCGGTTGTCGCAACCGCCCTGCCGACCGGAACCGGGGCATGCCTGAGCGCCTCCTTCTCTATCTCCTCGCCTCCCGCCCTCTTCAGGGCACCAGCGGCCCCGCCTCCCATGTACATCAGGCTATTCGCGGGATTGCATATCGCGTCTGCGCTCTCCCTCGTTATATCCCCAACGCGAACAATTACCGTAAATGCCCCTAGATTGAACTCCTCCATGGCACCTCTCCACATTTCTCATGAGGTTTCTTAACTCTATACGGCGCTGGATATAACGGGGACATGATGAGAGCGAGATTGAGAAATGTGGCCTTCGACTTTCTGTTCGGCGGGCTGCTGGTCGCCGGAGCCCTGCTTGTCGCGGCGTTTCTTGGGCCGACCGCCGGCGGCATCCTCGCCGGTGCACCGATAAGGACCGGAGCGGTGATATTTCTCCAGTACCTGCACAAAGGGCTTGAATCGGCCGCGGAGCTGACGAGGGGAGTCCTGGTGGCGATGATGGCAAATGTGGCCTTTGCCCTTGTGCTATACCTGGTCCTTCCGAGATACGGAATAGTCACGGGCTTTCTGGCATCAGGAGCAACTTTCTGTGTTGCCGCTGCTGTCCTGAGCCAGCTGGTTCCGTGACTCAGGCCCGCCTGCCGAGCAGGACACGAAGGAGCTTTTCAGAGGTATCCTTCAGCCGCGGTTCTCCCGTACCGGCGCTTTTCACTTCTGACTCTCCCGCTATTACCTTCGCGAGCTCACCCACCGCCCTTGAGGCCTCACAGTCGGGATCGTACACGATGAATGGAACCCCTTCGTGCTCGGCCTCCTGCACCTTCGGGTCCTCCGGGATCTCGGCAAGGATCGGCATGTCCCCCACAGCCCTGCCCATGAACGTCTCTATCTCCTGAACCGTGAGTTCTGCCTTTCCTGTAATCCTGTTTATGACGAGGCCTCTCGCCCAGGTTCCGAGAAGGTTTGCCATCCGGATTATCTTGTGTCCGTCAACGAGGCTAGTATAGGTTGGGGTCAGAACCGGGATTGTCTCCTGCGCAGCCGCTATCGATATTATCGTGTCGTCGCCTATCCCGGCAGGTGCATCTATCAGCAGGAACTCGGTCTGGCTGAGGAGCTCCGCGACCGCCTCCTCCACTTTTTCCCTCCTGATGCCTGACAGCACCTCATGGACGTCCTCAAACCTGAACCCGACCGGCATCACCTTAACTCCGTAATTTTGATAGAGGGCATCTTTCACCTCTGCCCTTCCCATCAGGACATCCTGGAAAGACGGGCTGACCCTGTGCATCCCCATAACTATCGCCAGGTTTGCCATTGTAAGATCCGCATCGAGAATCGTGACATCCATCCCCAACGTGCCGAGGGCTATTCCAAGATTGGCTGTTACCGTCGTCTTGCCGGTCCCGCCCTTCCCAGAGGTTATCGATATGGAGCGCTGCCTCCTCTTCACTTGCCCCCTCCTCCCAACTATCCCATTTGATGAGGTGTTATAAAAAGGGAAAATTCATATGAGGACACGGGAGTCGATGGATGCCATTGAGGCAATCCTGAAAAGGAAATCCATTCGCTCGTACTTGCCCGATCCGATCCCCCGTGAAAAGCTGATGAGGGTGCTTGAGGCCGGGCGCGCGGCTCCATCTGCAGAAAATCTTCAACCGTGGTACTTTGTGGTGGTGACAGATGAGGAGAAGAGGAGGCGCATAACAAAGGCGTGCAAGCTCGCGCGCTTTTTGAGGGAGTGCCCGGTGATAATCGTCGGCTGCGGCGATCGGAGGCGCTCTCCAAGATGGTATGCAATAGACACCGCGATCGCCATGGAAAACATGGTGATCGCTGCGACCGCGGAGGGACTGGGAACGTGCTGGATCGGGAGCTTTGAAGAGGAGAAGGTCAAAGAAATCCTAAAAATTCCGGAGAACTTCAGCATAATCTCCCTTCTCGCTGTCGGTTACCCGAGTAGAAAATTGGACTTTTTGGGATCTCTGCTACACATCCTCCGGAGGAGGAAAAATCTGAACAAAATAGTCGGGTTCGATGTCTACGGGCAGCCGCGGGGACTGTATCAATCTCGCTGAACGAGGTGAGGGGCCTTCTCAAAATATGTTCGGACCGGGGCAAATAATTCTATCAACCCGCTCGCCACTCCTGCCTTTAGGTCAGCCGGGTGGAGCTTGCCCTCTGAATACAGGTCCCTCAGCTCGGATGTCGTTTCTATCTCTAGCGGCCCTCCGTGTTTTTGTGCTCTCTCTATTTTTAGGGTTCCGAGCCGAGGCAGCACAAGTTGTTCCGCATACTCGATAACTGGGTTGCCGTCTATCACCCTCGGTGGGCAAAACGCCCTGCCTATTTTCTCCTTTATATGGTTCGGGGGATCCCTCACCGATATGAAGTTCCCTCTGCTGGAAGACATCTTCTCTGAACCATCTATCCCGTGAAGAAGAGGCAGATGAAGACACACCGGCTTTTTGTAGCCTAAGGCAGGCAACTTCTCTCGAGCGATCATGTGGACCTTTCTCTGATCCTTGCCACCAACTGCTATGTCGACCTTGAGGTGGGCGATATCAACCGCCTGCATGATCGGATAGATCACCTGCGCAACATCTGGGTCCTCAACCCTTCTCGCTATCTCCGCCATTGATCTCCTGGCCCTGAGTAAAGTCGTCTGTGTAGCCATCCTCATGACATCAATTATATACTCACCATTCATCTGAAATTCAGAACCCAGCCTGAAATCCGTCGTCTTTGGGTCCAGGCCGAGGGCGATGAAACAGTGTTTATTGTACTCCGCAATCCTTCTTATCTCCTCAAGTTCGCCTTTGCCGTTAAGGTAGGCATGAAGATCCGCCAGGAGAACCGTGACCCTCCCGCCTGCTTTTTGGAGATCCACAAGCTTGAATGCCGTCAGGACGTGCCCGAAGTGTATTTCTCCCGAGGGCTCATAGCCGCAATAGGCTGAAAACGTGCCCTTCGAAACCATTTCCCTTAGTTCTTCTTCTGTCACTATTTCAGATGAGCCACGGGATACCAACCGCAACTTCTCTTCCATCTCCACAAACACACCATGAGAAACTCGCTCCATTGGCTAAAAGTCTTCCCTGCGCCTCCAAGCCCTTGATTTCCACTGCAGGACGAGTTCCTTCCACTTTTCAAATTTTTCTGATTTGCGCCCACCAACTCCCCTCGAAAGAAGATTTGCCAGCTGGATCAGCTCTTCTTTCTTTCTTATCTCCAGACGGTGTAGGTTTCCTCTTTTTATCACCTTCCCCACCCCCAAGATACTCCTGGCCATTTCCACTGGAAATTCGTCCTTAGAATCTGCATAAAACACTGGGTTATTGTAAAGGTATGTCTTTTCTCCTTTTTTTGTGATCTTTTTTATAACTATTTTATTTACGGAGAAAACCCCCTTAATCTCCACAAAGGCCGTGATCCACCCCAAATCGAATTCTTTTATTGTCATATTTATACCATATATTTATCATAACTAAACAAATTAATTAAATAAATGGTTCCAGTGGAAACAAAGGGGTAGGGGATCATCGTCCGGTAAGTTTCAAAATAAAACATCAGAATATAAATCAATAAATTTCAGTTCCAACCAAGATAACGCCTTAGTTACTTTTAAAAAACATTTTAAATCAATAAATAATCTAAATGACAATTCTTATTTTGAATATCATTAAAAAAAAGAAAATAATAAAAAAACGGTTTTATCATAATCCAGCTACCCCTCTCCCCGATCTTCCCATATACAAAAAAAGAAGAGCCTAGCTTGGTGGCGCGCGTGTACTACCAGAGAATCGATGTAAAACGAGCCGTGTGCGGGTATGCGGAGTCTGGAAAGGGCCATGGAGTACGAGAGTGTGCATTTTTCAACAGAAAGAATGGAGCATTCCACAGGTATCTGGAGACGCCGGAGGGGAAGAGTCCGGTTGATCTCACGGCCAAGGGATTTTCGGAGGCCCTCAGAATGGGGGCGGATGCATTTTACTGTTCTTACTGGGTCTACGACAGCCGAGACTTTTCAACGCCAATAGGCAGGGACCTGGTATGGATCGTGAGGGCGGAGAAAGGAGACCTGAAATTTGCAAAAAGAATAACAAAGATGGTAGTCGAGGCGCTTTCAAGCGCGGGTGTGGACCCGCTGGTTAAATACTCCGGCGATATGGGATTCGACATAGTTATCCCGCTCGAGGATATCCCATTTGAGGTCTGGTTGGGGGATCTAAGGGCGCTGGATGAGCTGCAAGGGGAGCTTTCAGAGACGATTGTGGGCTACATCCGCTCACGGCCCGGCGTCACCGTTGAGGGCGGCAATTCCACCTTCAGGATAAAGGAGGACGAAAAAACCTCCCTCCTCTCCGAACTCCGGGTTAAGCGAGGCCTTTTGCTTGCGCCGATGAGCATAAACCCGGAGACCGGCCTTGTCTCAGTTCCGGTGGATCCGATTGAGTTGGACTCATTCACTATTTTCGATGCTAGCCCATCGAGAGTTAAAACGCGTGAGTGGGCTACCGGGAGAGCACCGAATTATGGTCTGATGAGATACGCGAAGGCATGGCAGCCCCAGGCGGTTTCAGGCAAGAGCACGGGATAGCGCCCCATAGAGGTTTTAGATAGACGAGCTAAAGGAAGCACGTGGACGAACTCATTTCAAGAATATTGGAGCTAAAGCGCAGCGAGGTAGGAGCAGAGGTTCGGAGGAGAGTGCGTGAGTTCAGGGCGCTCAACTTGAAGGGCAACAGGGAATGGTTTTCCGAGCTATGTTTTTGTATACTCACCGCCAACGCCACGGCAGAGTCAGGGATGCGCGCTCAGGCGCTCATCGGCGCAAATGGTTTTCTAGAGCTCCCTGAAAAGGATTTGGCCCGCGAGTTGAGGAGGAGCGGATACAGGTTTCCAGAGAGCAGGGCAAAGTACATAGCGGAGGCGAGGAAGAAGTGGCGCATCAAGGACGTACTGCAGGGATTCAAGGATCCAAGCGAGGCGCGCGTTTGGCTGGTGGAGAACATCATAGGGATAGGGTGGAAGGAAGCAAGTCACTTTTTGAGGAACGTGGGTTACCTTGATTTTGCGATCTTGGACAGGCATATACTGAGCATTTTTTGCCAGCATGGTTTGATAGATAGAATTCCGCGCTATCTGTCAAAAAGAGTTTACTTGGAAATAGAAAAAAAGGCGGAGGATCTCGCAGGAAAAGTGGGGATGAAGCTGGGCGAGCTGGACCTCTACCTGTGGTGCATGAAGACGGGAAAAGTTCTCAAATAGCCCCGATTAGATGCGTGCCGTCGCAGGACATTCCGGTATTCAGGTGGCTCAGTCCTTCCCTGCACGTGGCAAAGGTCAAATTGTTTCTTTGGCATGCTTCCCTAACCAAAAGCATGAGTTTTTCTCTCATCTCCATGGGAAGGTACCATCCACGCTTTCTTTTCCCCCTTGTGAAGTAAAGCTCATTGAGCTTTGATGCTTCATCACGAAAGATCGAGGAAAACCTCCTCCAGCCATCAAGGCGAGGTTTGAATGTAGATCCGGTTACGTGTGAAGCACCGTGCTTGGCGGCAGCCCCAACGATGGACTCCACCTCATGATCGTTGAGGAGCGGGATGAGCGGATCTAGCCGGAGGGCGACAGGGATCTCGTGCGAAACCCTCCTCATGGCCCTTAACCTAGCGCTTGGACTTGGGGCGCCTGGTTCCAGCTTAGATGCGAGAGTTTCGTCCAAGGTCGTAATGGTGAAGCTAACTACACATGGGATCTTTTTCAGCAGATCTAGATCGCGGACAACAAGGTCAGATTTAGTTATTATCTGGACCTTTCTGCGTTCCCTGGCCATGAGCTCCAGACATCCTCTTGTGAGCCTGAGCTCGGCCTCCACAGGAGGATAGGGATCTGAGCTGTTTGACATGCTTATCACTAGATCTGGATCAGCTTTTCTCAAGTCGCGCTCGACCCTGTACAGCAGATCTTTCTTCGGCCTGCACTCAAAAGCGCGGGGAATGTAGGAGGAGATATAGCAGTAGACGCATGAGTGGAGGCACCCCGTGTATGGATTAAGCCCGTACTTCCTGGGGCATGTGCATAGCGGATCCTTCCAGGGGTCAAACTCGCGTATAACGTCCATCCTACCAAAAGAAGTAATATTGCGCCGAGATAAAGGCCCCCACATCCCTCCATGACCCCGGGCGATGTAGCCCAGCCGAACCACCCGAAGGGCAGCCCGCCAGACCACATCGTTCCGATCTTTTCAGACCGTGTGGTCACCCTTTCGAGTTACCACGCCGCGGCCCTGAAGAGACTCTGAACCAGTCTTGTCAGCCTGCTGTTCGGAGCACCACGGATCGGCCAAACCCACGGTACCCCTACCAGTGGGATCCACCAAGACCAGTTCTAGAGACCTTCCGGATCACCCTCTCGGCGCGTTTTTTACTCAATTTAGTAGGATAAAAATTTTCCGTTTAGGTTCAAACCAAGCGCGAAAAAGCTTATATATAAATCCAATGTGATTTCACAGGACGTGACAGGAGGAATTCTGGTGCCAAAGTGCTGCTCCTCTTGTTACTTGTACGAGGATTGCGAGAAAAGAAATGAGTGCTGCGAGGAGTGCGACTTTTACAACAGGGGAAGGTGCATGCTTTCCGAGGAGGATGCGTACAGCGTCGTCAAGGACTAACCGTAGCTATAAAGAACGCTAATTAATGTGAAAAGCCCACGTTTAGCTGGAGTTGAGCATGCTGGAAGATCCATTTGGCGAATTCTTCAGGAAAATGTTAAGGTACTTCTGGGTGGCTGATAGGGAACACATGGACATGGTGAAGTGGTGCGATTTTCGGGACCTCAAGTGCGGCCCAAGCATGCCCTGGTTTAGGATAGAAATAGGAAAGACAGGAGAAGGCACGCCCAGGGTGGTGGTGAAAATAATAGGGGAGCCCCAGAATAGGAGGTTAAGCAGGGCCTCAACAGCCCATGCCAAAGCCTCGAAGCCGTCGATGAAGCCCCATGGAGCGATAAAGAAGATGCTTGAAACGAACGTGTGCAGGGTTGAGAGACCCAGTGAGATCGTGATAGCGATGGAGGCCCAGGGCGTCAGAGAGGATGACGTGGAGGTTAGGCGGGTTGGCGGCACGGTTGAGGCCATAGCAAGAAAGCCAACCGGAGAGGCATATTTTTGCGCGGTGGAGCTGCCGAAAAACGCACGGCTGGACGAGCGAAGGATAGAGCTCAAGGAAGGCATGTTGAAGATCACCATCCCAAGGCGCAGCGTTTGAAGGGTTGGGTGAGAAAGGCCAGGTCCGGGGGGAAATATTGAAGTACGTTGTAGTTGTCGGCGATGGAATGGCAGATTATCCACTGGAGGAACTGGGAGGAAAGACACCTCTTCAGGTGGCGAACAAGCCGAACATGGACTCAATAGCGTCCCGCGGCATGAGCGGCCTCCTCAGAACAATTCCAACTGGAATGGAGCCGGGTTCGGACGTGGCGATAATGTCAATCCTGGGATACAACCCTAAAAAGTTCCACACCGGAAGAGGACCGCTGGAGGCCGCTGCACTCGGCGTGCGTCTCAGCGACAAGGACGTAGCATTCAGGTGCAATCTGATCACAGAGGAAAATGGACTGATAAAGGACTACAGCGCTGGCCATATTTCAACTGAGGAGGCAAGGATACTCCTGAACGCGGTAGCGGAGAAGTACGGGGATCATGGCGAGTTCTACCCCGGGGTTAGCTACAGGCACCTCTTTGTCATGAGAAACGTGCCGTTCTCGTCCAGCATACGAATTGTCCCTCCACACGATGCATTGGGGGAGAGAGTAGCGGATCATCTTGCATCCCCCAAGAGGAGCAAGATGGCACAAATCGTGAATCAGATAATGCTTGGATCCAAGGAGATATTGTCCGGGCACAGAGTTAACGTATCCCGGGTCAGGAGGGGAAAAGCTCCGGCGAACATGGTGTGGCTTTGGGGGCAGGGAAGAAAGCCCAGGATGAAGACGATGAGGGAGAGGTTCGGGCTGGATGGGGCGGTGATCTCAGCAGTGACAGTGGTCAAGGGAACCGGAATATGCGCGGGACTTGAGAGCGTTGAGGTCCCCGGGGCAACCGGTTACTATGACACGAGCTACGGCAACAAGGCCAGATATGCGCTCAAGGTCCTCAAGGAGAAGGACATGGTCCTCGTCCATGTAGAGTCCCCGGACGAGGCCGGGCATGAGGGAAACATCGAGGAGAAGATAAGGGCAATAGAGAACATAGACTCGAAGATCGTCGGGAGGATAATGGATGGGACAGGGGGGGAATGTAAGATAGCCGTGATGGCTGATCATCCGACCCCGATAAGGGTCAGAACGCACACCCCGGAACCCGTGCCCTTTTCAATGACTTCAAGCTCGGGAAAAACCGATGGCGTCAAGCGCTTCGACGAGTTCTCGGCTAGAGGAGGAAAACTCGGCCTCATGGAGGGACACAGGTTCATACGGACGATGGTGGAGTTTTGAGAGAGCATTATAAGCCAGCCGGATGAATTGAAAGTGGGCTGTGAAAATGCTGGTGAAAATGGTGCTTGAGCTGGAGGACACGCCCGGTCAGCTTCTCCGAGCGCTCGAGCCCATATCCAGATTTGGAGGAAACGTGAAGAGCATAATGCACGATAGGGAGAAGAAGACCCAGATGGGAAGGCTCCCTGTCACCCTGGCTTTCGATATACCCAGCAAGGCCCTTCTAAACAGGATAATCAGGTCCCTGAGGGAGGGAGGGATAAGGATCATACAGCTTGGGGAGAGGGAGGCAGCGGTGAGAAAAACCGTCCTGCTGGTCGGGCACATCATTCACACCGACGTGAGGGACACAATAGACAGGCTGAACAGGATAAGGGGAGTGATGGTATCAGACCTGGACTTGGCCATGGGAGGTCCAAACAGGGAATCCGCGGCCACAATGACAATTTCAGCGAGCGACGAGAAAAAAGCTGAGAGGGCCTTGGCGACCCTTTCGTCCATATCTAAGAAAAAGGGGCTCCTCATGATAACCTCTCTCGGTGATGAGTGATGCGCCTCATACTGATCGGATTTGGAAATCTGGGCAGGGGGCTATCGCGCGCGTTGATCAGGAAATCGGGCCCGCTCGGGAACATGGGGCTCGTGCCGAGAGTGGTGGCCGCTGTCGATGAAAGGGGGGCGGTCATGGATGAGAACGGACTGGACTTGCGCCGCTTGCTTTCAGCCGCGGAGAGGAAGGGGACGGTGGCGGCATGCGCCGGAGGAAAGGCCGGCATGGACGCCATTCAGGTCATGGATGAGGTGGATGCAGATGTGGTCTACGAGATGACCCCCACCAACATAAAGACAGGCGAGCCGGGACTCACCCACATAAAGGAGGCCATGAAACGCGGGAGGCACGTCATAACTTCAAACAAAGGACCCTTGGTCGTCGCCTTCAGAGAGCTGGAGGCACTGGCCAAGAAGTGCGGCGTGGAGTTCAGGTACTCGGCGTCGGTCGGCGGCGCGGTACCTGTCATAGGGCTGGCCAAGAAGCTTCTGGCAGCCAACGAGATAGTGGAGATAAGGGGGGTTCTAAACGGCACGACAAACTACATCCTGAGCCGCATGACCAGCGAGGAGGTTCCTTTCGAGATAGTTCTGCGCGAGGCGCAGGAGATGGGGGCAGCAGAGAAGGATCCATCGCTTGACATCAAGGGCATAGATACAGCCTGCAAGCTCACAATATTGGCGAACTCAATATTGGGAGTGGATGCAACCCTTAGGGACATTAAAGTAACCGGGATAGAGAGAATCTCACTAGAGGCGGTCAGACTCGCCAAGAAGGCTGGAAAGACAATAAAGCTGATAGGCGTGGCAAGGAAGGACAGGCTTGAGGTTGGACCAAAGCTTGTGCCACTTGGGCACCCGCTGGCGGTGAGCGGGACGCTCAACGCCGTGACATTTGAACTGGATCTTGCAAGGGAAATAGCGATCTCGGGATATGGCGCGGGTCCCCAGGAGACATCCAGCTCCCTTCTAAACGATCTTATAGACATCCACCGGAGCCTTGAGTAGATGTGGCTGGAATGCATAGAGTGCGGCAAGAAGCTTGACATAGATGCAAGGGAATATGAGTGCCCCGAGTGTGGGGGGCTGCTGGAGGTTGAGTTTGATCTGGATAAACTAAGGGATGGGCTGGACGTTAAAAAACTTAAGGATGGGCCCCTTTCGGTGTGGAAGTACAGGGACTTTCTCCCCGTGAGGGACAGATCCAAAATAGTCACGCTCGGCGAGGGAGGGACCCCGTTATACAGGTGCGATCGCATGGCAGAGGAGCTTGGGATCAGGGAGCTCTACGTGAAGTACGAGGGAGCCAATCCAACGGGATCCTTCAAGGACAGGGGGATGACTGTGGGAGTGACGAAGGCCCTTGAGCTAGGGGTGAAAATAGTTACCTGTGCCTCAACCGGAAATACCTCGGCATCTCTCGCCGCATACGCTGCCAAGGCCGGGCTGAGGTGCCTTGTGCTCCTCCCAAGCAAGAAGGTCGCGCTTGGCAAGCTAGCGCAGGCGGCGATCTACGGAGCGGAGATAATCTCCATAAAGGGGAATTTTGACCAGGCGCTTGACTTGGTTAAAAGGCTGTGCAGGGAGAGAAAGGACATATACCTGATGAATTCCCTCAATCCCTTCCGACCCCAGGGACAGAAGACCACCGGCTTTGAGATAGCAGATCAGCTCAACTGGAAGGAGCCAGACAGAGTTATAGTTCCAATGGGAAACTGCGCCAACATATGGGCGATTTACAAGGGACTCTACGAGTACAGCCGGGTTGGCGTCATTAAAAAAGTGCCAATGATGACAGGAATCCAGGCGGAGGGCGCAATGCCCATAGTAGATGCCATAAAGAGCGGGGTGGACCGTTTCACACCGGTAAAGAACCCGGAGACGATAGCAACCGCAATAAGGATAGGCAATCCGGTGAACGGTCCAAAGGCAGTAAGGGCCATCAGAAAAACTGGCGGAACGGCCGAAAGCGTGAGCGACGAGGAGATCATGTGGGGCCAGAAGGCCTTGGCCAGGCTTGAGGGAATTGGGGTGGAGCCATCCAGCGCCGCCACCGTTGCTGGGCTGAAGAAGTTGCTCGAGCAGGGAGCTGTGGACAAGGATGAAAAGGTGGTCTGCGTGGCAACCGGTAACGTGCTGAAAGACCCGGAGGAAGTCATAGACATATGCGAAAGGCCGGTAGAGGTCGATGCTAAATACGATGAGATGATTAAATATTTGAAGTGATCCCATGAAACCGCGCGAGGCAGTGAACAGAATGTTTTCGCTTCTGAGGGAGCATCATGAGTGGTTCAAGAGGTCAATCCCCCTCATAGCGAGCGAGAACGTAACAAGCCTGGCGGTCAGGGAGGCCATGATATGCGATTTCCAGCACAGGTATGCGGAGGGCTGGCCGTATGAAAGGGTGTACGCGGGCTGCAGGTACATAGATCAGGTGGAGATCCTCGTCATGGAGCTTGCGAGGGAACTTTTTGGCGCAGAGCATGCCAACGTTCAGCCCATTTCCGGGGTGGTGGCAAACCTGGGGATGTACACTGCGCTCACAAAGCCGGGGGATTTGATGATGTGTCTCTCCATACCATGCGGTGGCCACATCAGCATGGGGAGGGAGCAGATGGGGGGGACAGCCGGGGCAGTCCACGGCCTCAAGATAGAGTACTGGCCCTTCGACGAAAAGCGCATGAACATAGACGTTGACGCCGCTGCAAGAAAGCTCAGGGAGGTGAGGCCAAAGCTCGCGCTCTTCGGCGGCAGCGTCTTCCTGTTTCCGCATCCGGTGAGGGAACTTTCAGAGGTCGCGAGGGAAGTTGGGGCATATGTGGGCTACGATGCCGCTCATGTTTCTGGGCTTATAGCGGGAGATCAGTTCCAGCATCCCCTGAAGGAGGGCGCGGACATAATGACGTGCAGCACCCACAAGACCCTTCCCGGGCCGCAGCGTGGGATGATATTATGCAAAAAGGAGCTGGCTGAGGCCGTCAATCGGGCGGTATTCCCAGGCGTTGTCAGCAACCATCACTTGCACTCCATGGCGGCCTTGGCTGTTGCGCTGGCCGAGATGTTGGAGTTCGGGAGGGACTACGCGGCCCAGATAGTGAAAAATGCGAGGGCATTGGGCAAGGCGATGTATGAGAGGGGTCTGGACGTGCTCTGTCCAGATCTTGGCTTCACGAACTCCCACACGTTGGTCGTGAGCGTGTTGAAGTATGGAGATGGTGGAGAGATCGAGAAGAGGCTGGAGAACGCCAACATCATACTCAACCGTAACCTCCTGCCATGGGACATCCGCGAGGGCAGAAATTTCAGAAAGCCCGGAGGAATAAGGCTCGGCACATCTGAGGTCACAAGGCTTGGAATGAGGGAGAGGGACATGGAGGAGATAGCAGAGTTCATAAAGAGGGTAGTCATCGACGGGGAAGCCCCGGAGAGAATAGCCGAGGAGGTAGCGGAGTTCAGGAAGGATTATCAGAATATCCACTATTGTTTTGACTCCGCAGCTGAGGCATACGAGTACATCGAGCTAAAAAAATTTTAAATTTTTAGTTTGATGTGGGATGCGAAGCTTTCCAGAGACCATTTCCACTGATTTCCACTATTTCCACTGGAATAGGGGACTATACTTTTCTTTTTTATTGAATAGAAACTTTTTCGTTTGATAAATAAACAAACAATAAAACGAAATTATATCGGAAGAGGGTGATTTTCCATTGACCTCTCTCTAAAATCCGGAAAAAAACTCCCCTTCACTTATTAATGGAATAAAAAAAGGAGGTCTTGGGGATGAAAAGGATATGTGTGGGGAGAAGGTTCATCGAATGTCGAAAAAATTTACAAAAATTATTTCATATTGGAAGGCCTATAGTTGAAAATATTTCTTTAAACTCAGGCATAGTGGTGAAAAATTTTTACAAAAGTATTTTTAAGTACACAGAAGTTCGTCTTCCACTGGTTTGGAGGCTGGAGGCTGCGTTATGGGAGTCAAGGAGAGGTTAGAGGAGTTTATCCACAGGAAAGAAGTGATAAAGGAGATCAGGAGGAGAACCTCGGCAGGTCACAAATCGGTCATAGTTGAGTTTTCCGACCTGCTGGAGTTCGATAAGGACCTAGCAAAAGCCCTGCTGGACTCCCCGCACGAGCTCCTGGAATGGGCTGACAAAAAGCTCGAGGAGCACACGGGCATCCCCAACATGCACCTGCGCGTCAAGGGGCTGCCTGAAACGGTCGAGATAAGGAACATAAGGGCCGAGCACGTTGGAAAGTTCATACAGATAGATGGGATCCTCACAAAGGCCGGAGAAGTGAAGCCCGAGGCGAGGGAGGCGGTGTTCAAGTGCAGGTTCTGCGGCGAGGAGAACAGGGTGCTTCAGGGTGGAGAGCTCTTCAGGGAGCCACTCTCGTGTGAGAATCCGAACTGTCGCAGGAAGGGGGCGTTTGAACTTGTTGTGGAGAGCACGGTGTTCAGGGACTGGCAGAGCATATCGGTTCAGGAGCCTCCCGAGAAGCTGAGGGGGGGAAGGATACCGCAGAGGCTGGATGGGATAGTGAGGGACGATTTCGTTGACATCGCGGTCCCGGGAAATCATGTCGTGATCACCGGCGTGCTGAGGGTGTTCCAGGAGAGGCAGAAGAGGGAGCGCAGGACTACCTTCAGAAAGATACTGTTTGTGAATCATATCGAGGTTAAGCAGAAGGGAGTGGAGGAAACCGAGCTCACCCCGGAGGACGAAAAGAGGATCAAGGAGCTGGCAAAGGACCCATGGCTAAGGAACAAGATCATCCAGTCGATTGCGCCAGCGATTCACGGCCACGATCTGGTGAAGGAGGCCGTGGCCCTCCAGCTCTTTGGATGCAACCCAGTGGAGCTTCCGGATGGGACGAGGATAAGAGGGGATATCCACGTGCTGCTATGTGGGGATCCGGGATGTCTGGTGGCTGATGAACGCATCGTGCTGGGTAACGGAGCTATTGTGAAGATCGGGAGTTTGGGAACAAAACACCTCGAGCGGTTGAACTTACAGGTCCTGACGGGGCAGGGACACACAAGGGATTTGGCGACTAGGTTTCACATCTATCGAGACCAGCCAATAATAGAAATAATTACAGAGACGGGAAAATCCATCAAAGGAACACATAATCATCCCCTGCTGGTGCTGGAGAGGAGATCATCTAAAGGTTTTCCGAGCCCACCGCTCAGGGTCTGGAAGAGACTGGACGAAATAAAGCCCGGAGATAAGGTTGTGGCGGTTCCTTGGATCCCATGTACCATCACAGCCCCCTTAAAAACGGGATGGCGGATCTTGCCACGAAAATATGGGCCGCGGCCCAGGTGTAAACTTCCGGAGTATCTTGACGATGAAGTGGCGGCGCTTTTGGGATACATGCTTGGAGATGGTTGGGTTAGACGCGATAGAATAGGTTTTGATATTAACTCCGAGGAGAGAGACCTTTTGCCGATTCTCACCTCAATTATAGAGAAAAAATTCGGGTTATCTCCCAAAATCAGAGGGAGACTGTGGGCAGAAAGTTACTTTGGACAAAGAAAGGTCAGGAGACGGCAGCCTCTCCTGGAGGTCACAGTTCACAGCGTTGACCTCGCTGCCAACCTGAGCTTTCTCAGGGAAAAGCGTGTCCCCGACCTGATAATGATGTCTGGCAATAGGGTGGTGTCCTCATTCCTGGCCTGGCTTTTTGAGTCCGACGGTTGTGTGTTTTCGAGGGGCAGGGGAAGAAGAGGAATTCAGCTCAAGGGAAAAGAGATAGAGATGTTGCGTGACGTTCAGATGCTGCTTTTGAGGTTTGGCATTCATTCCAGGATAGTTGGAGACAATCTCGTAATACGAAGGGCAAAATCCATCATCAAGTTCTCCCAGAGCATTGGCTTCAGATCCAACAAAAAGAGAAGAAAACTAGAGGAGCTAGTTTCATGTTGTAAAAATTTAAAGCACTGCAGAGGACAGAGTCGCAGCGAGCGTGTCGTTATAGTTCGTCCAGCTGGTTTTGCAGACGTTTACGACATAGAGGTTCCCAGATCCCACCGGTTCATAGCCAACGGTATCGTCTCTCACAACACGGCAAAGAGCCAGATCCTCAAGTGGGCGTCAAACGTGGCCCCAAGAGGGCTTTACACCTCGGGAATGAAATCAACTGCAGCCGGCATAACTGCAGCGGCGGTTCGTGATGAGATAGGCGGGGGGTGGGCGCTTGAGGCAGGAGCTCTTGTGATTGCAGATGGCGGTCTTGCGGCCGTGGATGAGTTTGAAAAGATGCCCGAGCAGGAATCGTCTGCTGTGCTTGAGTCAATGGAGCAGCAGACGATTAGCATAGCCAAGGCCGGGATAGTGGCCACGCTGAACACCCGCACAGCGGTGCTCGCCGCAACCAACCCTAAGCTCGGCAGGTTCGATAGGAACCGTCCACCATCGGAGCAGCTTGGAATAGAGCCAGTTTTGCTCTCAAGGTTCGACCTAATACTGCTGATGAGGGACGAGCCGCGCCCCGATCTGGATCGTTCTATAGCCCAGCACGTCCTGCAGATGCACTCCGCCCCGAAAAAGGCGTCAAAGGCCCCGTTCGATCCGGAGTTCCTCAGGAAGATCGTGATATACGCCAGAAAGTACCTGGATCCAAAAATAGAGGACAAGGAGGTCATGAAGAGCATCGAGGACTTCTTCGTTGAGTGGAGAAAGATAGTGGCGCAGGGTGCACCTCTCCCCATCACTGTCAGACAGCTCGAGTCGATAATAAGGCTGGCAAAGGCAAACGCGAGGATGAGGTTGAGCGACAGGGTAACGGTTGAGGACGCGAACCGCGCGATCTCCCTCATCAAGACCAGCCTCAGCGAAGCCGGAATAGACACCGAGGCAAACGTGGTGGACATAGACCTGATAATGACAGGCATACCCAAGTCCCAGAGGGAGAAACGCCAGAAGATAATGGACATAATAGAGAGGCTCGAGGAGCAGTACGGCGGCGCAGCCCCTATCGAGAAGGTGAAGGAACTGGCGGTGGCGGAGGGAATTTCGGAGAAAACTGTGGAGTGGACGATTGAGGAGGAAAAGAAGCGGGGGTACCTGTTTTCGCCCACTCCTGAGACCGTGAGCAGGGCGGTGAAGTGACATGAGGAGAGATGTCAAGTTCACAAGGGATCTGGAGGAGATCAAGCTGGTGGATCGCTCCATCGGTCCTTTCTCCAGGGGCGATGAAGCCGAGGTGTGGGAGTGGGATGCCGAGGTGTTTGAGAGGCACGGCATTGCCGTGCCTGCCAGGCAGGTATCCGTTCAGGATATCAGGAAGATGATCCTCCTTCAGGAAAGGAACTCCGGGCCGATAGCTCTTCCGGATGGGTTCTACAGGGAAGTCAGGTCCAGAGTAGAAAACCTGAGGAGGGCAGGCGATGAAAAGGCCGCCGAGGAGCTGAGGTCCGCCCTCATGACCCTTGTCGAGATAAGGCTCCCCAAGATCGTCCTGCTTTCGCTTTCCCCGGAGGCGGCAGCGGAGCTTCCAGCGGAGGAGGCATTCCTGCTGAACAGGTTAGCTGGAGAGGTGGAGGAGTGGAGCAGGAGCGTTGTGGATGGAAAATTCGGAGAGGAGGTGGGTGAGAATGGAACAGGGAGGGCTGTTCCACGCAATACTGGAGACGAAGCCGATATTCAGGAATAGGGAGTACCTCAGGCCGAGCTACACGCCTGAGGAGCTTCCGCACAGGGAGGAGCAGATCAACCAGCTTGCCAGGATACTTGCTGCCCCGCTTCGAGGGGAAACTCCGTCCAACGTCTTCATATACGGAAAGCCCGGCACAGGAAAAACGGCGAGCGTCAGGTATGTGGGAAGAGAGCTTGAGGGGATCAGCCATAAGGCCCCGCTCAAGGCAGGGGTGATCTATTTGAACTGCGAGATAGTCAACACTCCGTATCGAGTGCTGGCAAATCTTTCAGACTACTTCCTGAGCAGGCTTGAAAAAACTAGGGGAGAGGAGTTCCTGAAGTCGGCAAGCCTCCCGAGTAGGGTCCCGATGACCGGCTGGCCAACGGATGAGGTATACAAGAGCTTCTACAAGGCGCTAGACGAGGAGAGACAGCTCGCAGTGATAGTGCTTGACGAGGTCGACAAGCTTGTGAAGAGGTGTGGCGACGACCTCCTGTACCTCCTGACGAGGATGAATGCTGATCTCTCCCAGGCCAAGGTCGCCGTGGTGGGGATCTCAAATGATACGAACTTCATGGAATACCTGGATCCCAGGGTGAGGAGCAGTCTCAGCGAGGAAGAAATAATATTCCCGGCGTATAATGCGCTCCAGCTCAGGGACATACTGGAGAAGAGGGCAAGGATGAGCTTTGTGGACGGGGTCATAGGAGAAGGGGTGGTCCAGCTTTGCGCTGCGCATGCTGCAAGGGAGCACGGGGACGCGAGGCGGGCACTAGATCTCCTGAGAGCTGCGGGGGAGATAGCGGAGGTTGAGGGAGCGGAAAAGGTTACAATTGAGCACGTGAGAAAGGCGCATGCCAAGATAGAGCAGGATCAGATGGTGGAGGTCATAAGGACGCTCCCGGCTCAGTCAAAGCTTGTGCTCTACAGCATAGTTTGCCTCATGGAGAGGACACCGCGCAGGATAGTGAGCGGTGATGTCTACAACGTTTACAGGGAAATGTGCGAGGGGAGCGGGTTCGAGGCTCTCACGCACAGAAGGGTCAGCGACCTGATATCAGAGCTGGACATGCTGGGGATAATTGAGGCCAGGATAATAAACAGGGGTAGACATGGAAGGACAAAGGAGATAAAGCTCAACATTCACCCAACTCAGGCAAGGGCAGCCATGCAGGAGGATTCTCTGATCTCAGAAATGGATGCGGTTATCATCGCGAGAAAGGCGTACGGTTCCTAGTGTGAGTTCCATGGACGAAGGAATGCTGATACACAGGTTCATGGACCTGGGGGTGCAGCTCAGCGAGGGAGCCTTGAGGCTTATAATGAATCAGGCCAATCCAGAGGCCGCTGCGGAGTTCGTCATATCGAAGATATCCACGATGGAGAAGAAGCCACTGGTGGTAACAGCCGAGGCAATAGCATCGATGCTCGAGGGCGGCATAGAGCCAAGCGCGCTTGAGGAGGAGCAGATTTCCGTGAAGGAGGTCATTGGCGGCCGTTCCAAGTTAAGGCCTGCCGCCGCCGAATACGAGCCCAGAGTGAAAATAGCGAGGGACATAACCGGAAGGAGCTACACGGAGGGAGACATAAAGGACTTCTTCTCTCTCTTCTCCGACAGGTACGAGAGGATGAGCAGAATGCTGAGGGTGAGGGTGGAGCTCCAGGATGCAGTGCCGATCGAGAGCCTTGCAAGAATCGGAGAGAGAGAAACTGTGAAGGTGATAGGCATGGTCGCAGAGAAAAGGGAAACTTCTGCCGGCAACATTATGATGGAGATCGAGGATCCAACTGGAAGGGCCTCGGCCCTTGTGTTCAAGGGAAAGAAGGAGCTCCTTGCGAAGGCGATGGAGGTTGTGGTGGATGAGGTGATAGGGATCGTTGGATCCGTCAGACCTGGCGACAGGATCCCGAGGATTTTCGTCAACGACATAATATGGGCCGATCTGCCTTTTAAACGTGAGCCGGGAAGATCTGAAGATCCGGTTTGCGCCGCCCTCATATCGGACCTCCATGTGGGAAGCGAGATGTTTCTCGAGGACGTGTTCATGAGGTTCCTGAAGTGGTTGAAGGAAGGAGAAAACGGAAGCGTCGGGGCGGAACTCGCGGGAAGGGTGAAATACGTGATAATAGCAGGGGACATAGTGGACGGGATAGGGGTCTATCCGGGACAGGAGGATGAGCTGCTGATAGATGACATATTCAGGCAGTATGAGGTTGCCGCGGAGCTGCTGTCTGAGATACCGGATTACATAACTGTGATAGTCATCCCGGGTAATCACGATGCGGTTCGCCCGTCAGAGCCGCAGCCGGCGATACCCAAGGACATCGCGGGGGAATTTTACGATCGTGGATTCCTGATGGCCGGGAACCCGGCTTTCGTCAACGTCCACGGGGTTAACTTTCTTGTTTATCACGGGAGAAGCATGGACGACGTGATAGGGGAAATGCCTGGGCTGGACAGAAGGGACTCCGTAAAACCCATGATGAAACTCCTCCAGAAGAGGCACCTCGCGCCGATATACGGCGGGAGAACCGCCCTTTCGCCGGAGAAGGTGGACTACATGGTAATAGATGAGGTCCCTGATGTCCTTCACTGCGGGCACGTTCATGTCAACGGATACACAAAATACAGGGAAGTTTCGGTTGTGAACTCTGGCACATTTCAGTCAAAGACGCTCTACATGCAGAAGCTCGGAGTGGAGCCGACGCCTGGCATCGTCCCGATATTTGACCTTAAAACCCATCAGGTCAGCGTGATGCGCTTTGCATAGGGCACTTGAGGGCATCTCGGGGATCATGCTCGATCTCGATGGAGTTGTGTGGGTGGGCAGAACTCCGGTAAAGGGAGCTCCGGAGGCCGTGAGGAGACTGAGGGAGATGGGAAAGAAAATAGTCTTCATGACCAACAACTCGGCGAGGAGCAGGAAAGAATACATTTGGATGTTGAGGAAGATCGGGATAAGGGCGAAGGAGAACGAAATAGTCACGTCGGGGCGCGCAACCGCCGTTTATCTGAGCCGTTTGCGCAGGGAGGTCAGGGCGTACGTGATAGGTGAAAGGGGATTGAAGAGAGAGCTCGTGCAGGCTGGCATAAAAGTTCTGTCCGATGAGGATGCCGGAAATGCGACCCACCTTGTCGTAGGCAAGGACAGCACAATAAATTACAGGAGAATATGGTCTGGATTGAGGGCCCTCATGGGGGGAGCCGAGTTCGTGGCGACCAACACGGATGCAACGTATCCCACGGAAAATGGCCTTGCGCCCGGAGCCGGAGCGATGATAGGCGCGATGACCGGATGTTCTGGGAGGACGCCGGATATTGTAATAGGAAAGCCCTATTCCCACATGCTTAAGATCGGGCTCGAGATCATGGGCACAACGGCCCGTGAGACGGCCATAATCGGGGACAGGGCAGAGACGGATGTGATGGCCGGAAAGCTGGCAGGCATGAGGACTATTTTGGTCCTAAGCGGTGTGACTAAGAAAAATGACCTGAAGAGGGTAAAAAAGGACATGCGGCCCGATTATGTTTTTGATAGCCTGGCGGAGGTGGTCTCTTGAGCCATGCGAGGGGAATGGAGGATTACTTCAAGACAATAGATGGACAAATAGAGAGGATATATGAGCTGGCGAAAAAGGCGAGGGCGCTCGGGATAGATCCAGAGCTTGAGCCGGAGATACCTCGCGCTGGCGACCTGGCCTCAAGGGTCGAACAACTTGTCGGCCCGAATGGAATTGCCGAAGTCATACGCGAGATGGAGAAGACGATGGACAGGGAGGAGCTGGCACTCAAGGTCGCCGAGATGGTCATAGATGGAAGATTTGGAAGGTTGGACGAGGAAAAGGCGGCCGAGCAGGCCCTGAGGACCGCGCTAGCCATCTTGACCGAGGGAATAGTCATCGCACCTCTTGAGGGGATAACAAAGGTGGAGATAAGGAGGAATCCTGACAACACGAGATACCTGGCGATATGGTTTGCCAGCCCGATCAGGGCGGCAGGCGGGACGGCAGCCGCGCTCTCCGTGCTTGCGGGCGACTTCGTGAGGAGGAAGCTATTTCTGAGCCACTACAAGCCCACCCCTGAGGAGGTGGAGAGGTTCGTTGAGGA
>JAWCKV010000005.1:0-31981 GCA_038851565.1 Hadarchaeales archaeon (SeqCode)
TCGTCCTCTCCGATCTTCCTCGCGGCATCCTCCTCAAGGCATATAGTGGGTATGGTGAACTCCATTCCTTCAATCCGAACGCGACCGTTCGTGGCCACGAGCGCAGTGCGCTGGAATCCAGAGGGGTTGCTCCCGTCTATAACTATCTTCCGCATCGTGTGGACTTCATCAACAGGCCCCGCGTTGAGCATCAGCGCTACCTGCAGGCACACGTCTAGGGCATCCTCGTTGAGGTGGTGGGGTGGCTCACAGTCCAGCTCGACGAGGCAGGAGTTCTCCGTCACATGGTACCTGAAGCTCTTCCCCCTGAGGGCCTCAGATATGGCCGCCCTGTCTATCTCCCCCATCTCGCTCTGCGAGGGGCGGAGTTTTCTTAGCACTACGATCTTTGGCTCCCCCTCTGAAAGCCCGGACGGACACCCGCAGAAGAGCTTATTTGTGTCGAGCTCTTGATGGATCTCAAAGCCGACCCTGAGCCCCAGCCCAGAATAATCCGTCACCATGCGATCAGTTTCACTCTCGGCGGTCTGCTAAATATCTTTTAGGTGGAACACGGACTCTACTTGGGAAAACGTGGAAATAGCAAAGCTGGCGCTGGTTCCGGTCCTGCTGTTGGCGGGAATGCTCATCCGGGTGATCTTGAAGGGAGCAGGATGGAGATACCTACAGAGCTTCATAATTTACGTCACATATCCTCTCCTCATGTTCACTGAGATGGTAAGGATGAACCTTGAGCTGCTCTCCCTCGCCAACGTCGTGATGGTTTCAGTCGCCTACATGATCCTGTGCTTTCTCATCAGCACCCTTACATCCAGGGGGCTGGAGAGGAGGGGGAGGGGAACCGTTATCTTCAACTCCACTTTCTTCAACTCCATGTTCCTGCCATTCCCGATAATATACGCATTTTACGGGGATCTCTCCATCGCCCTTGTCTTCAGCCTTCCGTTCATGATAACCCATAATACCCTGGGCATCTACCTCGCCGCAAGATACGGCGGCAGGGGGGCGAAAAGCGCGATGATTGAATCCCTAACCTTTCCGCCCATTGTGGCCTTCGTGCTGGGGATTCTCTGCAGACCCCTCCTTTCCGGAGCCATGTCATCGCCCATCTTCACCGCGCTGAACTCCACGGGAACGCTAACGGTATACCTCAGCCTGATATTGGCGGGGCTGATGATTCCCGTCTCCGCAGAGACCATAAGGCTCAGGAAAAGGGTGCCACTGCTCATAACAATTAACCGTCTTGTGATATCCCCGGTCACGTGCGTGCTGCTCATCCTCCTGCTGGGCCTGGATGGGCTGTTCAAAAACACCCTCATCGTGATGTCCATAATGCCGACCGCCTTCACCAACGTGATAATAGCTTCAAAGTTTGGACTGGACGTTGAGGGCACGGTTCAGAGCCTGCTCCTCCCAACCATAATCAGCCTTTCTCTGGCATTCTTGCTCAGGTTCTCCGGAGTGCTATGACCACTTCAGCCGCTGGGAGTCATAGGTCTCCGGAAGCGTTCTGCTGGTCATCTCCCCGGCTATGTTCGTTCCCATGATCTGCCTTATTTTTTCCACATTCCTTGTCTGGCCTAATGCCCACATCAGCTTGACCCAGGCTGTTTCGGGCAGCATGTCCTCCCCGGGGATCACGCCCAAGGCAAGCAGGTCCCTCCCGGTGGAGTAAACCTTCATGTCAACCCTCCCCCATATGCACTGGGAGGTCATGACTACTGGTATTCCGGCATCGACCGCCTTCTTCACCCCCTTGAAGAGTCCCTCGGGAACATGCCCAAGACCGGTGCCCTCTATCACGAATCCCCTGTAACCCATCCTGATCATGCCAAGCATCAGATCCGAGGAGATGCCGGGAGTAGCCTTCAGCAGGGCGACCTTCCTCTCAAATTTCCCCTTTATGGTCATCCTCCCTGTGGCGCTGGCGCGATTATAGTCGCTCCTAAGCATCTCTATTCTCGTCCCCCTCACGATGCCGAGTGGAAGATCGTTCACGGTGAGAAAGGCATCTCTTCGGCTTGTGTGACATTTCCTCACCTTTGTTCCCCTGTGGATGAGGCAGTGGTCGTCGCTCATCGAGCCATGCATCACAGCTGTGACCTCAGCGATATCTGAATTTGCTGCCACGCTGACGGCGGAGAGCAGGTTGAGGGCGGCGTCGCTGCTGGGCCTGTCTGAGGAGCGCTGGGCCCCCACCAGCACCACTGGCCTATAGAGTCCTCTCAACATGAAGCTGAGGGCGGCCGCAGTGTACCCCATTGTGTCCGTGCCATGCGCGATCACAACTCCCGATGCGCCCCTCCTTATCTCCCGGGCTGCTGTCCTTCCTATACTCACCCACAGGTCCGGAGTCATGTGCTCGCTGAAAACGTTGCAAACCTCGATTACCCTTATATCGGCAACTTCGGCCAGCTCCGGCACCGCTCCGTATATCTCCTCCGGAGTGAAGGCTGGATAGACCGCGCCGGTTCTGTAATCCACCCTGCTCGCTATCGTCCCACCGGTGCCTAGGATGGTCACAGATCTATCCTGCGCCCTTCTGGCCGGGAGCTGAGGCTTTTCCAGGGAAGGGGGTTTTCCCCTCTCAACAAGGGAGATCTTCGTGGTGCCCGAAATTCTCACTCCAATGTTGTACCCGTTCTTCAGCTTCAGCACCAGGTGGTTCGGCATGCCAAGTTCAGCGCGGGGCATGAGGACCCCCTCGTATTTTCTCCCCCGGTCCTCCACTACTATGCGGTCGCCGACCCTCACCGAGAACCTTCTGAGCATGCGAAGAGCCAGGCCGGAGTATCCAAACATGCTCCCATATGAAATGCATCTCAGGACTTAAATCGGTGCTACATGCGCCTCAAGTGACCATGAAGTTCTTGATCCTCCCGTGAACATCCATCTCCCCATACCTTATCCTGATGGAGGAGATCGGCGTGCCGTCCTGTGCCAGAACGTATGGCACCTCCACTATGTCAAGAGGCTTCATGCCCCTCTCGATCCTCTTCCTGTTTATCTCCTCGGCTGTGGCCCTCGTGCCGGGGCTGACCACTATTGCATCTATTTCCGGCCTCGCCACGGCCGGGCCGAAGGCATCTTCCAGTATTGTCAGCTCCGTCCTCTCGAGCCAGCCGTTCTCGGAGATGAACTTCAGCACATCAAGGGCCCTGACCGGCAGCGGCCTAACGCCAGCCGAGTCCTTTCTCAGGAGCTCCTGCATCCTATCTGAACATAGCCCGAGAACCACGCGTTCCCCTATCTCATATGCCCTGGATATTAGGGCCCTGTGCCCATCGTGGAAATAGTCGAAGGTCCCCCCGACCGCCACGTTCTTGTATTTCACCTGCCGCCCTCCATGGAGGAAACCACATCCCTCCATTCCCTCTGAATGCGCCTGTGGGTGAATGGCCTGGCGCCGGGGCCTATGTAATCCCCAACCACGTGACCGTTGCCAACGAGGTAGTACTTGGTCGTGGTCAGGCCTTCAAGCCCAACAGGCCCCCTGGCGTGTATCTTGCCTGTGCTTATTCCCACCTCAGCGCCCAGGCCATACCTGTAGCCATCGCTGAACCTTGTGGACGCGTTCACCATCACGGATGAGGAGTCAACCGAGCTAAGGAACTTCGCGGCATTCCTCATGTTCTTCGTGATAATTGCATCTGTGTGCTTTGAGCCATACGTGTTTATGTGGGCTATCGCCTGCTGGATATCGTCAACAACCTTTATGGCTATGATGAGGTCCAGATATTCGGCCCTCCAGTCCTTTTCGGTGGCCCTCTTGGCCTCCTTCACTATCGCCCTGGTCCTCTCACATCCCCTTATCTCAACGCCTGCCTTCCTGTAGGCCTCGGCCATCATGGGCAGGAACCTCTCAGCTATCCTCCTGTGGACCAGCAGTTTCTCCACGGCGTTGCACACCGCCGGGTACTGCACCTTGGCATCCAAGCACACCTTCACGGCCGTCTCCAGGTCGGCATCCTCATCGACATATATGTGGCATATCCCCTCCGCGTGACCGAGCACCGGTATCCTGGTATTCGCCTGGATGTACTTCACGAATTCCCTGCTTCCCCTGGGAACCAACAGGTCGATGTATTCGTCGAGCTTCAGAAGTTCCCTGACCTCGCTTCTCTCCTCGATCATCTGTATCCATCCTCTGGGCACGCCCGCCTCCTCGCTGGCCTCCCTGATTATCCCAAGTAGGGCCCTGTTTGTGTTCTTCGCCTCTCTTCCTCCCTTCAGCACCACCGCGTTTCCGGACTTCAGGCAGAGAGAGGAAAGCTGCGGAAGCACATCTGGCCTTGCCTCAAATATCGCGCCGATCACGCCTATCGGACAGGAGACCTTGTACAGCTCAAGTCCGCTGTCCATCTCCATCGCGTACAGCGTTCTGCCGAGGGGATCATCCAGCGCCGCCACGCTCTCGACCATCTTCACAATATCTCCCACCTTGGACTCATCGAGCTTGAGCCTCTGTATCATGGCCTTGGTAACCTCTCCCCTCCTCAGCATCCTGTCGGCTGCCCTCAGGTCATCGGAGTTCGCCCGCAGAACCTCATCCCTTCTATCCCATATGGACAAAGCGATCTTGCGGAGCGCTCGGTTCCTGACATCACCTGAAAGGGTGGCAAGCCTCATGGCCGCATCTCTTGCCTCCCTGACCTTCTCAACCACCCTCTTCATCTGCTCCCCCCGGAAGGAACAGGGTGCCTATCTCCTCCCCCTTCACTATCCTCTCGAGGACGTTATTCTCGCTGGAGTTGGCGATTATCACCGGTATCTTCGATCTCACCGCGATCTTGGCCGCCCTTATCTTCGTGCCCATGCCGCCGAATCCCCTGTAGTTCTTTTCGGCTAGCCCCTCTATTCTCCTGGTTATCCTTTCCACGACCCTTATCAGTTTTTTCCTTCCCCTTCCATACCCCTCGTAGAGCCCATCCACATCCGAAAGTATGATCAGCAGATCTGCGCAGGAGCCAACCGCCACGTAGGCTGAGAGGGTGTCGTTGTCACCGAGCCTTATCTCCTCAACCTCAACGCTGTCGTTCTCGTTGATTATCGGCACCACGCCCCAGCTGAGCAGCGTGCGCATCGCATTTCTGAAGTTCTGGTACCTCCTCCTGTCGATGAAGTCCTCACCCGTGAGCAGCATTTGCGCCACCGGCTGCTCGTACTCGCCGAAATACTTTGAGTAGACCTGCATCAATATCCCCTGGCCAACGGCTGCGGCGGCCTGGAGCTTTGGCATGTCCTTTGGCCGCCCTTTGAGGTTCAGCCTCCCAACACCTGCCCCTATGGCGCCAGATGAAACGAGCAGCACTTCCTTTCCCATGCTCCTGAGCTTCATCACCTCTCTGACAAGCCTGCCCACCTTGGCGGGATCCAGCCTGCCCATTCCATTTGTTATGCTAGTGGTCCCAACCTTTACCACGATCCTCTTCGCTTGGAGAAGCCCGCGCCTCACTTCGTCGGCCTTCATATCGCTCCCATACAGTTTCTTTCATCCACATAAATACATCTTCACTTAACCGCAACGCAGAAGTCGTCCTCGGAGCCCGCTATCTCGCCGGACTTCACCGGCCTCATCCCCGCGAGCTTTACCCACTGCTCAATCTGGCTAAACCTGTGCTTCTTCCTCAACGATGTAATCACGGATACCCCTCCCTCCTTCAGAACTCTCCCAACCTCGCGTACCGCGCGCCCGGGGCTCGGAAGGTTCTGAAGTACGGTCATGCTGAGCACGAGGTCGAAGACGCCGTCCGCGAACGGGAGGTTTTCCGCATCGCCCCTCACGAGAAAAACGTTCCCCCTCCGCCTTGCGAGCCCAAGCATTTCTCTGGAGATGTCAAGCCCAACCACAACCCTCGCCCTTCTGATGAGCCAATCGAAGAACAGCCCGCTCCCGCATCCAAGGTCTAGGGCCAACCCACATTTCTCCGGAAGCCACTTCTCAATCGCCCTGTACTTATCGACCTGAATCCCTGAATACCGCCTCTCATAGATGTGCGCCGTCTCATCGTATCTCGCCATCAATTCGGATTTTCGGGAAGCCATCGTATGCAATTAATACCCTGCCCGGTAAATCTCTGGTGGGTCGGATGAGGAAACGCATATCCCGAGTAAGGGCGGAGATGTCTCGAAGGGGGCTGGACGCCTTCATAACCACAAAAAGCGTGAGGTATCTATCCGGGACGACTGCGGGAAAAGCAGTGATAGTTCCGCTCGACGGCGAGCCGGTGCTGATATGCAGCAGGCTTGAACTGGGCATGGCAAAGAAAGAGAGCAGGATAAGGAACGTCATCGCGTTCTCATCGTGGCGCTCCCCCCTCATGCCTGGGGAAAACGTCAGATTTTGCGAAGCATGGCAGATCATCGCCGAATGCCTCCGGGGATATGGGTCCAGATCAGTCGGCCACGATGGCCTCGCCACCGAAACCCTGAGAAAACTGCGCTCGATACACGCCGCATCCTACAGAGGGATGCCGGCTCTAATGTGGGACGTAAGGAAGGTGAAGTTTCCCGAGGAGCTGGCGATGCTCCGGGCCTCCGCTAAAATAGCGGCAAAGGGCATGAAATGCGCCGGGGAGTGCATCTCGCCGGGAAGATCAGAGCTGGAGGTGGCGGCCGATGCAGAAAGGGAGATGAGGCTGGCAGGCTCCGAGGGCACTCCGTTCGGAACGATAGTGGCATCTGGGCCGAATTCCTGGATGCCCCATGCCCGAACAGGCGAGAGGAGGATCAAAAGGGGAGACCTAGTGGTTGTTGACCTCGGTGCGATCTTCAGAGGGTATGCATCCGACATGACCCGAACTTTCTCGCTTGGGGCCGACAAAAAAGCCGAGAGGATGATTGAGGTGGTGCGCAGGGCACAGAGGGCCGGAATTTCAAGGGTCAGAGAAAGAGCGCGTGCGTGCGATGTAGATGAAGCGGTTAGAAGGACCATCTCAGGATCCGGTTTCTCCCGCTATTGCCTCCACGGAAGTGGACACGGGGTGGGCATGGACATCCACGAGCCTCCAAGCCTTGCCCCCAACTCAAGGGATGTCCTGCAGAGAAGGATGGTGGTAACCGTTGAGCCCGGAGTCTATGTTCCTGGGATCGGTGGTGCCAGGTGGGAGGACATGGTGGAAGTTGAATCAAAGGGGTGCTCTGTTCTGACGCACCTCAGATGACCAGCAGAACCTTTCCGGTCCACACCCAGAAAATTGCCAGCAGAAAGAGAATTGAGATCACCAGCAGCCCGGTGCCCCACTTCGCTGCCTGTGCCCGTATGCATATGTAACCAAATGCTCCGGTCGCCGCTATGAGACCTATTAGAACTAATGTCAGGACTATCTGCCCCACGAGCCTGACTAGGTCCCCGAAAACACCTGTGAGGGAGATCACAGGCAGCACTACTAGCAGAACAACTATCAGCCCCAGCAATATCCACCCTCTCACTTTCACACCTAAATTACTCCTCTTGAGCTCCTTTTAAATTATTCTAATATTCTAAATATCGGGCGACGCCAGCGGCTAACGTCCCTGACTGTAATGAATTCAATTTAAACCTGTCTACCATCTTTATATACCCCTTAGTATAATATGAATAAAAATTCATGTGAGGTTGGACCGTGCAGGATGAAATAAAACTCGGCCTGTGGGAGAAATACCTAACCCTTTGGGTAGCGCTCTCGATTGTAGCTGGCATGCTCATAGGGAAAACCTTTCCTCTGCTCTCGCAGATCCTAGCTGAATTCAAGGTTGCACAAGTTTCCATCCCAATAGCCATCTGTCTATTTTTCATGATCTATCCCATTATGGTCCAAATTGACTTCAAAGAGGTTAAAAAAGCGATAAGGTCGCCAAAACCTGTGGGGCTAACGCTTTTCATGAACTGGGCAGTGAAACCGTTCACTATGGCGCTCTTCGCTTGGTTTTCCCTAAGCGTCCTATTCGGGCAATTCCTGACGCCAGAGCAAATCCAGCAGTACTATGCCGGGATGATACTGCTCGGGGTGGCTCCATGCACAGCAATGGTATTGGTGTGGAGCTATTTGGCTAGGGGAAATGTTGCTCACACGCTGGTGATGACAGCAATAAACTCCTTGACCATGGTTATCCTCTATGCACCGCTGGCGACTTTCCTGCTGGGTATTTCAGGCATTGTCGTGCCATGGTCCACCATAGCCCTGACGGTCACTATATATATTGTCACCCCGCTGGTGGCAGGTTACTATACGAGAAAAATTGCAATTGAAAGGAAAGGACTCGGGTGGTTCAAGAAAAAGCTCGTCCCGCCTCTGGGCAAGACTGCCATTGCTGCCCTGCTGATGACATTGGTCGTGCTCTTCTCCTACCAGGGACATCTCCTCCTTGCAATTCCAGTAATAATTGGCGTGATAACCATCGGCATCTTCGCCAACATCCTCACCGTCTTCGCGATTCCATACATTATCTCTAGAAAAATACATCTTCCCTATGAAGAAGCTGCTCCGGTGGCGATAATAGCCGGGAGTAACCATTTTGAGGTCGCCGTGGCCGTGGCCATAACCTTGTTCGGTGTGCAATCCGGGGCCGCTCTGGCCACAGTAGTCGGGGTCCTGACCGAAGTCCCCCTGATGCTCTTCATAGTCTGGCTCTGCAAACGAACCCGCAGCTACTTTGACTCGGGCCTTTTAAATGCCCCCCACACGATGAACAACTGGAGCCATGAATGAAAATGGACAAACAGATCATGCTCCTGAAATGTGTGGGCGACAAAACGCGGCTCAAAATTCTCCATTTATTGAAAAAGAGAGAGCGGTGCGTTTGTGACATTGTGAATGAAACTGGGCTAGAACAATCACTGGTCTCGCACCACCTCCGAGAAATGAGAAAGTGCGGAATCGTTAGAACACGGCAGGAGGGCAAGAGAGTGATATATCGACTCGCCGATGTTTCAATCATAAAGTTCTTAGATGAGGTGAAAACTCTTTCCAATAAGTTCTGCAAGTGACTCATTTGCTCAAACCTAAAAATATTGGGGATAAGTCAACAGGACAAAAAATGAAAACAAAAAATACTGTGGGAGGCCAAAGCGTTCATGGCCTCAACCGCATGCCCGATTGCTCATTAAGCACCGGGCCTGGACGTCCTGCGCTTCTGCCAGCAGGTCTGGCAGTAAACAGGCCTTCCCTCGGTAGGCTTGAACGGCACCTCGCACTCCGCGCCGCAGTCGGAGCACACCGCCTTGTGCATCTCGCGGGGTCCGAACCTTCTCGGCCTACCGAACCTTCCATACGCCATTTTCCTACTCTCCTCTTTTCTTTTTCAACACAACACGAGAAACAGTTTCCTGTTTCCTCGGCTTTTCCTCAGAAAAGCCCGTTGTGTTCCTCTATTCTTTTGAGGAGGATGCTTATAAAGTGATGGGTGACGACCCGCGCCAAGGGATTATTATAGGATAAACCAGAGATGGCATAGTGAGAACTTGGAAGAGGAAAAGGGAGTCAGCCCCGCCTTCAGTTTTGATCGCTGCGATTGTTCTAGCAGCTGCTGCCTTTACAGCGCTTCTGTTGATCCCTAGGCCCATGCCGGGCGAACAGCCGCAGGGAGGGGGAGGAGAAACACCTGGGGGCGGCGGACAGCTGGCCGCATCCTACCTGTATCTCGAAACTGCAAAAATAGTAGACGCAGAGCGCACCGACCTGGAGGCCTTTTCCATAATAGTTCCCTCCGAATGGGAAATCCAGGGAGGGATAACGTGGCGAACCGACAGGCCTCTTCTCCCCGCATCCCTGGATTTCAGCGTCAGCGGGGCCGAAGGTCTGAGGCTAGAGGTTCTTCCGGATGAGGCATACTTCTGGGTTGAGGGATATGGCCTCCTGATACCGTATGACTATGGGCCCGAACTCCGCGCGCTTTATGCCATGTACTATCAAGGATACGGGATGTCACAGGCAATGGGGGCCGGAGACTACATATCCGAGATAGTGATCCCAAGATATCGCCACGGCGTCACCGACCTCCGCACCATCGACGAAATTCCGCTGGGAGAAAGCGAGCTGGTCTCCTGGATTGAAAACACGATGGCGCAGCGCCCCGAAGGGCCGTTCCTGGAGGAGGTGACGGTTGATGCGGCGGGGCTGCGGGTGAGATACGTTGAAAACGGCGAAAATGTGGAGGAGGAGATATGGACCATTATCTTGGTAGATACCTTCCGTACCACACCGGAGATGGAGCAGACCACGGGGGCGAGGATTATAGAAACCTTCTGGTACCCGTGCGGCATATGGTCGCTCAGGTCTGCGGGAGAGCTTACCCCGGAAAACACAAAGTTGCTCATGAGCATTCTCAATTCCTTCAGATGGAACCAGAACTGGCTCGATGAATACGCCCGGCTTCTAACTGACATATGGCGGGAGTTCCTTGAGGGGATAATGGAGAGCCACCAGATCCTCACCCGCATGCAGAACGAGGTGACGAGGATAATAGAGACCACCTTCTCAAACCAGGAGGCGGTAATGGAGAGGACATCGGAGGAGTGGAGCCAGGTCATCAGAGGGGTGGAAGCCTACGATCCAGAGCCTGGACTTGTGGAATTCGGCGCGGTCGATTTGCCATCCGTTGAGCTTCCAAACGGTTACGACTATGCATGGACCAATCGCCTGGGGGACTACATCCTGACTGACAGCGCGCTGTTCAATCCAAATGTTGACCTCGAAACAAACTACGACTGGGTGCAGATGGCCAAAAGAGGGTGATGACGGGAAAGCCCTCTTGGACCGCCAACCGTCGTTTCTGAAACATGGTGGACCCAGCGGGACTCGAACCCGCGACCTCTGGCTTTTTCGGAAAACATGCGAAGCCAGCGCTCTACCACTGAGCTATGGGCCCACCATTCTTACAGGCACGTGACGGCCTTATTTCCTTTGCTCCACGCACCTCTGCAGGAAATACTCGTGCAATCTCGTATCCGATGTGAGCTCCGGATGAAAGGCCGTCGCGGTTAAATTGCTCTGAACTGCCCCCACAATTTTTCCCTGAAATTCCGCTATCGGCCTGGCCTCTCCCCAGATCCTGCTGATCACCGGCGCCCTTATGAAGACGCATGGAAACGGCTTCTCGCCCAGGAGGGGGATGCTGAGATCCGCCTCAAATGACTCCCTCTGCCTTCCGAAGGCATTTCTCACCACCTCCATGTCCATCAATCCGAGAAGCGGCTGGCCTGTCCTCTCCACCTGTTCGTCGCCCTTCTTCGCCAGCAGGATCAGCCCGGCGCACGTTCCCAGGATGGGGACGCCGGACCCGCCAAGCCTCCTGACCGCCTCAAAGGTCCCCGTCCTCTGCATCAGCTTCCCTATCGTCGTGCTCTCTCCGCCCGGAATTATCACGCCATGAACGTCCATCAATTCCTCTGGACGAACCGCCCACATCGCCCTACCCTCCACGCCCATGTTCCGAAGGGCCTGCCTGACCATGGCGATGTGCTCGGAGACAGCGCCCTGCAGCCCTATCACGGCTATCCTGAGCATGTGAACACACCTACTTCCCTCAAAAGCTTCACCCTTATGAACGTGTCGAATCACGGCCGCACACATTCCGCCATTTTTTTATGCGTGGAGAAAGAGTAACTTCGGGATTGTCCTGATAGGTCCAGCGGAGTTCAAGGTGAGGGCGCTGGGTCCCATACGGGTGGCTGAGTTCGACTGTCATGGCTGCGATGGACCGGCGACCCTGAACAGCGAGACGTGCAGGGGCTGCCTTTTGGAAAGGATTGGGGCAGAGGGGGAAGT
Source organism: Hadarchaeales archaeon (SeqCode) (assembly GCA_038851565.1). GTDB lineage: Archaea > Hadarchaeota > Hadarchaeia > Hadarchaeales > Hadarchaeaceae > JAWCKV01. The sequence goes on from JAWCKV010000005.1 coordinate 11,748, forward strand.
GGACTGGACCTCCATAGGGAGGGAGATAACGAGGGTATACACGTCCAAGGACCTTCACAGGCTGGCCGAGGCCATAGCCACAGCGAAACGCATGGTGATCGACATGCTGATGAGCGAAGGATCAGGGAAAAAAGGGAGCGGACTGAGCACCGCGGGGGAAAGGGCGGTGAAGGAGCTCTTCAGGGCTGTGGCCGAGAACCCGCACGAGCCGGACGAAAAGGCGCTCAAAAACGCAAGGCGCCTGTTCACGGAGGCCTACGGGAAATCCGGTGAGACGCTCTTCAGCAGGGCAAAGGAGATCGTGGATAATTCGCTCGGGGAGCTCAAGTTCCTCAAGAGGCTATCGCCGGACGCCTACGACAGGTTCTTCCGCTGCAGGCTGAAACCGTTTTTTGTCGAGGGAGTATGGCACGATCCCCCGGAGAACTCCAGGCTCCTGGAGAGCTATTCCCTTCCAGGGGGAAAGGGCAAGGTCTCCATATACGAAAGGGAGGACTCCCCCGTGCCCTTCTACCACCTCAGCCTGCCGGAGTTCAACACCCCGCAGGAAAAGCTGTTGCTCCTGTACAGGGCCTTCAGGGTGGAGATGGAGGGAGCACCGGGCCACGCGCGGTTTGCCAGATCGGGCGCTGTCAGGCACTTCGCGGAGGAGTGGTATGCAGCGCTGATGCACATGGTCAGGGAAAGGGAGGAAAAGCTCGGCTCCGAGGAGATACGGGAGCTTGCTGGGACGATGGCGAACTGGCTGGCGTACAGGGCGCTGGAGGCCCTCTCACACGACGACAGGATAACCGACATCTACATACATGCCCCCCCAGAGCTTCAGCCGGTCTTCCTCGAGCACGAGAGGTGGGGAAAGGTGGAGACGGGGATATTTCTCACCACTCCCTCCATGCTGGCGCTTGGGGAAACGCTCGCCTCAAGGCTCGGAACGGCATTCGATGAGGTTCATCCACAGCTCGACGCCGAGATACCGGAGCTCGGCATCAGGCTCTTCCTCAGCCGCTACCCAGCCATATGGGCGAGAAGCGTGGAGGTCGCGGTGAGGAGGAGAAGGTCCAAGCCATGGACCCAGCCGCTGTTTCTTGACAGAGGAACCCTGACCCCTCTGGCCAGCTCTTTGCTCGGAAACCTCCTGAGGCTGGGCTCAAGCGCCTTCGTCATAGGGGAGATGGGCACGGCAAAGACATCGCAGGTGGAGACATACGTCCCCGAGATAGGCCCGGACAACAGGATCATCGCGTTTCAGGACACGGAGGAGCTCCACGTTGAGGACTTCGTGAGGGAGGGGTACAAGATGGCCAACGTCAGGGTATCGGACCCGGAGCACCTCGAACATCAAGTGAACGCCTTCCTGAGGGGCGGGGCAAGCTACTGGCTTATAACCGAGGTCAGGGCAGCGGAGGCCGTGAGGGCTGCCCTTGGCGCGGCGGCCAGGCAGGGGTCACAGCCGGTCGTGGCGAGCTTCCACTCCAGGAGCAAGCGCGAGATGTACGACCTCATCGTGCACATAATGGGCCTCCACCCGGCAGCCTTCAGATACATTGACCTCATCATAGGGACCGCAAGGTTCACCACGCGCTCCGGGACAATCAGGAGGATCGTCGAGGTGTCCGAGGTCCTCAAGGAGTGGAAGGACGAGCCCCAGTACGTCGAGCTCTTCACCGATGACAGAAAAAGGGACCTCCTTCTCCCCAAGAACATCCTCAGGGGAAACAGGTCGCTGCTTGAAAAGATCAACTCCTTCGACCTGTCAAGGGTCCAACCCGAGGAAGCCGCAAAATCGCTCGAGTTCCTCGCGCCAGAGGACGGAGGCAGCCATCTCATCCCCTCGCTCTGCGGGAGGCTCGGGCTGGATCAGAGGGAGTTCCTCGAGAGGGTGATTGCAGAGGCGAGGATGAAATCCGACATCCTCGTGCTTGCGAGGAAAAACGGGAGCCCGGAACTGCTTGAGCTTCCCTTCGTCAGCAGGGCCTACGGCGCATTTTTCTCCAGCGTAAAGAAACACGCCCCAGATTACGGCAAGGTCATGGAGGAGTGGCGCGCTTGGCTGAAAAGGGCCTGAAACCCCTTCCCGAATCGTTTCCGATGCCTGAGGACGTGCGCTTGGCGATGGAGGGGCTGAAGAAGGGGAAGAGGACGCCGTACGAGCGATTTTGCGCAGCCGGGGGGAGGATCTTCGGCCCGCTGGTGAGAGGAAGGAGGATCACGGAAAAATCGAGGAGGGAGATAAGGGAGGCCGGACTCTTGCTGGAGCCCGAGGAGTGGCTGGGCGGCACCCTCCTCGCGGCGCTCGCTCCTGCGATTGCGTGCGTTGTCCTCTGGATCTCAATGGGAATCCTCGGCCTTGACCTCCTCTCGCTCCTCTACATGCCGGTGGCGGGGATACTGCTGGGCGGGTTTTCGATGATTGCCTTTCAGGCATACCCATCATCGCTGGCTGCATCCAGAAGGGCAGATGCACAGGGAAAGGCAATACCCACCATAATGGTGCTCAGCTTTTCGCTTTATCACAGGCCTGACCTGAGGGGAGCTGTGGTTCAGGCCGCGGACTCAACCGATGGGAAGCTGGCCGAGGATCTGAGGAGGGGACTGCTGGAGATGGACGAGAAAAGGAAGCACGACACCGTGAGACACCTGCTCACCGTTACGGCGAACGAATGGGGAAGGACGGACGACAGCATCAGGCAGGCGATATTCGACATCCTGAGGTCCACGGGAACAAAGGACGAGTCGGCAAGGGTAATGGACATCTCAAGGGCCCCAATGCGGGCACTTGAGGGAATGGACGAGCAGCTCACCCGGAGGCTCGGCTCTCTGATAATGCCCACGCTCGCGTTTCTCACCTTCAGCTCCCTCGCCATCATCGCAGTGATCGGGCTCTCCCCTGTGTTCGGGATAATTGGTGCCTCCGCCCTGGACATAAAGTTCTTCATACTCATGTGCGCCCTGCTTTCCCTGGCCTTCTGGACGTTCACCGCATATATGGCAAGGGGCAGGCCAGCCACGATCCAGATACCGGAGCCTCCCCCAGACGACCCAAGGCTTCCCCCTCCCGGCAGATGCATCATCGGAGGGGTGAAACTGCCGATATGGCTGCCGCCCCTCCTGGTGATGCTCGCGCTGTCCGTCCCTGGAGTCATTCACGTCATGGGCTGGGGAAGCGGAGAGATTAGGATGATCGCAGGCAGCCTGAACGTCGTTTGGTTCGTGTGGGCCTTTTCGGCCGCGGTTGCCCTATATGGCTACCTCTACTTCTCCCCGAGGCGCAGGGTCCAGGAGGAGGAGAGGAAGAGGATAGCGGACTGGGGCAACGCTCTAAACACAATGGGCTCAAGGATGCTCGACGGAAAGCCCATTTCTAGCGCAATGACCGAGGCCGGGGAGATGATGGAGGGATCGCCCCTCGCGGAGCAGCTGAAGTCCGCGGGAGCCAAGATGGAAAGATATGGCATGGGGCTGATGGATGCCCTGTTCGGAAGGAGCAGGAGGAGCGGAATGGTGGAGAGCTTCCTATCGACTATATCGAGGATAAGGAGCGACAGCGAGCTCGCTGCCGGACGCGCATGCATGGTGGCCGCAGAGTTCCTGCGAACGCTTCACCGGGTGGAGAGGAACTTCAGGGAGAGAATAGGGGAGGCGCTCAGCAACCTGTGGCTGGTCGCGGTGCTCCTCATCCCCGTGGTATGCGCGATGTCGGTGTGGGTTATGGACTACATGACAGGGCTCAGCCTAAAGATAGCCGCCCAGGCATCCGCGGCAGGGGTGACCGGAATTCCCCTGCTTTTTGGGGTGATGGGATCTGGGGATCTTGCCATCCTCAGGCTGCTCATGGGACTGACAACGGTCGTCCTCGGCATCATAGTGGCGAGATACATTTCACGCATCCGCGCGGGATCGGACAGGGTGGAGATGTGGGCCTCCGTGGCCAGATCCTCCCTTCTTTCCGCGGCCGTCTTCACGGCGACAAGCTACCTGCTAACCCTGATAACGGTCGGCATGTGATGGGAACGATTAAAAGGACATGCATATGAGGAGAGTTGGTGGAAGTGGTGAAAAACTTGAGATACGGGCCGTTTGGCGATGAAACGGGCGTTGAGCCCCTGGCGATGAAGCTCTTCGCCGGCATCGTCCTTCTCGTCATAGGCCTCAGCATAGCATATGCCATATACACCTGGGCGGGAAAGACATCGCAGGGGATGCTGTCCTTCAGCGTCAGCCTTTCGCCAAACTCCATCACCGTCCAAATTCCCGACAGCGGGACGGCCACCAGGAATATATCTGTGACCGTCTCCAGGATCGGCACATATGAGGGAACTGTGACGCTGTCGGCAACCGGCCAGCCTGGCGGCGTGAGCGTGAGCTTTTCACCGGAAAGCGGGGTGCCAACTTTTGGCTCCACCATGACCATAACCGTTGACAGCGGCGCAAGCGCTGGGACGACCACCCTGACTGTCAGGGCCACGGGAGCCGATGGTACCCAGCAGACCGCAACTCTTCAGCTCACGCTGGAGTAAATACCCATGCCAGCCCTCAGAACCCTGGGAATCCTGATCCTCTCGTTGATGGCAGTTGGCATCGGTTTTTTAGGATTTCTGGCCCTGAGGGCGATATCCGAGGAGGCGACCGCCAGGGAAGCCGCAACTAACGTGGGCAATGCCTGTCAGATGGTCATAAACGCCGGAGGGAGGAGGACCCTGAGGATATATCTCCCCGGGAACTTCACGATGAGGCTAAGAGATAACCTGATATCGGTCGACGGCCATTCAGTCCCAGAGGGCGGCCTCTCCCTCCGTTTCGCCGATGAGTACATCATAGGACCCGGGGAACATAACGTTGACATCTGGGAGAACGGTGGAAGGCTGGTGGTGGAATGGACCTGATAAGGATCTTCAAGGCCATCATGACCGCTCTCATCATAGTGGTCTTCATCCTCCTCCTCTTCTCGGCATACCAGCATTACCGGTTCGCCGTGTCCACCGCAGGACTTATAGACGCGACGTCGACAGCTGCAAATGACCTGGTCCTCAACGACCTGGCGCTTCGGGAGGGCGGTACGGTCGTGGCATATGTGATCGATCCCACCAGAATTGATTCCCTATCGTTTTCCAAGCTGATAGGCGGGGAGAACCTCGCATACAGGATAGAGCTCTCAAGCGCTGAAACCACGTGGATCGGGGGACCGGTCGATATCCCCGAGGGGAGGGAAGCATGTTCGATGGAGCTACCGGTCGTCATCTTCGAGAACTTCAGGCATGTGCCGGGAAGGATGAGGGTGGTGCTGTGGAGGGCATGAGGGGAGAGAGGGGAATAAGCGACGTCCTCAGCATTGCGATGATGCTCCTCATCGCGATTCTCTCCGGGACCCTGCTGCACTCCTACGGCTCAGATGCCATACCCGCGGCAAACGGCAGACAGCTTCAGATGAGGGTGGAATATGCGTACAAGGTGTTGGAGCTCTCCCAGATGGAGAACTCCTCGCTCACGTACCTCGAGGCGATATCGGAGAACCTGGTCATGGAAAACCTGGGGGCGGAGGCCATAGTCCCGGGCGACTACACTCGGGAGCGCGTTGAGAACGTGCTTGGGTCCATATGCCCGCAGGGCTATGGCCTCGAGCTCGAGCTGAAATATCGCGGGAACACATGGCTCCAGCGCTACCCGCCAGATCTCCCGGGGCATGGGGAGTACTACGAATTTTCCGGAAAGGTGACGCTGGTCGTGGCCAGGGTGAAGACGATTGCCCAGGTGGACGCGAGCCTGAAGATGTTTCCGGTGATGTGATGATGGAGAACAGGGGTTCGGCTGCCCTCCTTGCCTTCTTCGCCATCTTCGTGATAGTAAGCTCGGTGGCCGCAGTGTACATGTTTGAGGCTGGTTACCGCGTCACCATGGGCGCCATGGGCATGAGGACCGCCACCGACGCCACGCGTGCCATGCTCAGGTCAATTGAATGGGAGCTCAACAAAACGCTGAAGACCTCCATAGAGGCAGCCATGTTCGACATCGGCAGAATTGGGGGGACCAAGGAGGCCATAATCAGGGCGACGAGGGAAAACCTGAACTCAAGGATAGACGCAGGATGGGAATATCACAACTTTGAAGCGATAGAGGTCCCGCGCTGCAACGAGAACAGCCTGTCCCTGACATGGCTCCCAGATGGGAGCCTCCAGGCCACGGGGTACCTCAACTCAACCGTAACGCACATCTCTGGAATAAGGGGATTCGGCACCCGGCTGTCGGTGGGCGCCGTTCCCAGGTACGGGAGGATGTATTATCTCGCCCACATGGCATATGAAGAGGCCATGAGGGGAGGGAATGCACGGGAGATAGAAAGCAGGTACAATGAAAAGTACGCGTGCGAGCTTTTCACCTTTTTAGTCGAAACGATCGATGGGAGGATCCGGGTAACCGTGAAGGACGACTACGCAGGGGAGGCTCTCGCCGGATGATCCGCCTGCATCAGTCTTTTATCCCTCCGGGCATATGAGGTGTGGTGCGACGCATGACCGCTGATGAGGAGATCATGCAGGCCGTGAAAAAGGAGGGCGTGAGGTTCGTGCAGATGCAGTTCACCGACATACTGGGAACCGTGAAAAACGTTACAATCCCAGCGACGAAGCTAGGAAAGGCGCTCGATGAGGGGATATTCTTCGACGGCTCCTCTGTGCTCGGGTACGCGACCATAGAGGAATCCGACATGAGGCTGAAGCCCGACCCCAACACCTTCGTGATCATTCCCTGGACCGAGGATTCGATGAAGACGGCGAGGATGGTCTGCAACGTCTATGATCACGAGGGAAACAGGTTTGAGGGAGATCCGAGGTTTGCCCTCGAGCGCGTGATGAAGGCGGCAAGGGAGAAGGGGTGGGTTTTCTACACCGCGCCGGAGTATGAGTTCTTCCTCTTCCTCCTCGAAAACGGATCCCCCACGACGAAGCCATCCGACTACGGGGGGTATTTCGACCTGATGAGGGACAGGGGTGACTTCGTGAGAAAGGAGATCGTGACATATCTGGACGCCATGGGATTCGAGGTCGAGGCATCCCACCATGAAGTGGCGCCCGGACAGCACGAGATAGACCTGAGGTACTCAGATGCCCTCACGTCAGCGGACAGGGTTGCCATGATGAAGTACGTCACGAAGAGCGTGGCGTACAAGCACGGGCTCTACGCGACATTCATGCCAAAGCCCATATTCGGGGTGAACGGCTCCGGCATGCACGTGCACCAGTCGCTGTTCACGCCCTCGGACAAAAACGTCTTCCACGATCCCAAGGGACCTTACAAGCTCAGCAAAACATGCCTTCAGTTCATAGGGGGGCTGCTGAAGTACGCAAAGGAGATATGCGCGGTCCTTGCATCCTCCGTTAATTCCTACAAGAGGCTGGTGCCCGGCTACGAGGCCCCGGTCTACATCTCGTGGGCGAACAGGAACAGGAGCGCCTACATAAGGGTCCCGTCCGGACGTGGAGCGAGGACCAGGATAGAGCTGAGAAGCCCCGATCCGGCGGGCAATCCATACCTCCAGTTCACTGTGATGCTCGCGGCGGGGCTGAAGGGCATAGAGGAGGGGATAGAGCCGCCCGAGCCGGTTGAGAAGGACATATACAGGATGACCTCCGAGGAGAGGGAGGCCGCGGGAATAGAGACCCTTCCGGAGAGCCTTGGCCAGGCGCTCGACTACATGCGCAGGAGCAAGCTCGTGAAGGATGCCCTGGGCGAGCACCTCTTCACGCACTTCCTGTACATAAAGGGAAAGGAGTGGGACGAGTACAAATCTCATGTTCACAGCTGGGAGATCGAAAAGCTGCTTCCGGCCCTCTAGATGTGCGTGAGCCCATATGATGCCGGTGCTTCTCGCGGTGCTCTCTGGCATATGCTTCGGCTCATGGTCTCTCGCTCTGAAGAGGGCCAGAAAGGTCGGATTTGACGCCTTTTTTGCCGTATGGTACGGCACGGTCTTCGGCGTGGTCTCTGCGGGATGTTTTGTCGCGGGCGGCGCTGAAATCCCGGGCAGACTTGGGTCGGCGGATTTGGGGAGTCTGGCGTGGGGAATTGGCGGTGGCCTGGGATGGGGGGTGGCAACTCTGACCTTTGGATATGCACTCACGCTGGTCGGGCTTGCCCTGGGATACGCCATCATTCTGGGGATAGGGATGGTGGTTGGGACCTCAATATCTATGATGCTCCCATCCGGCGTTGCCCAGGGGCTCCAAGTGAACTATGGGATAATGGGCATGCTTGTGGCACTTGGTGGAACTCTTCTCAGCGCTTACTCTGGACGCATGAAATCAGGTGACATGGAAGGAAGAAAGAACTTCAGGAAGGGCATACCGGTATGCGTCATATCTGGCCTCCTTTCCAGCCTGTTCGCGATCGGATACGGTGGGGCCAGAACAAATCTGGGCACTTGGGGAGCTATACTCCTGTTAGTGGCCGGTTTTTGGGCCGCACAGCTCATATCCCTCGCCGCGAGGTCAGCGCGCGGCAAGTCAAGCTTAAAAGTCAACGGGCTTGAGTCACTGCTTCCTGTGGCCGGAGGAGCAATTTTCGCAGCGGGAGTTCTCCTGCACTACGCCTCGGCTGATGTGGTGGGGGTGGCCCTATCATACCCCATGATGATGGGCATTCAGATACTGACCGGCAACCTGTGGTCAATCGGACTCGGCGAGTGGAAGTCAGCACCGAGGAAAGCCCTGGCACTTCAGATACTCTCACTGGCGATGCTGATGCTGGCTTCCACGCTTATAGGCAGAAGCATGCTCGGCTCTTGATTTCCTGCCCTTCTGATGAAAATGCATAGCCATGAGCTGAAAGGCCCTGCGCAGGAACATCACCTCTTCCCTAAGTTCCTCCAGGACCGTGCGCATGCCCTCGAGTTCGGCGGTCAACTTTGGCTTTTTATCCCCGCCATCTGGGATCTCGGACATCACGCGGTCGATGAGCATCTGGACCGCCTCGCCCCTCAGCCCCGCACCGGTGAGGACCTCGTAGATCTGAACTCCGCTGTATCCCTCCCTCAGCATGGAACGTATCAGGTCGGATGCGGCAAGCCCCCCTTCCCTCATATTTCATCGCTCCCTGAAGAACACCGGCAATTGGTGGATGTCCAATGGATCCCTAACGAATACCGCTCCTGCCATGAACCCCCTGAAACCTTGAGCCGAGGTGGGATTATAAGGCAAAAGCCCCAGGCAAGCCCACCATGCGGCTCCTCTCACAACCAATATTAGATGGCCGCGCAGAGGTAAATGGAAAAAATGATCAAGAGGCTCGTGATCTGCGAAAAACCAGCTGCGGCGGTCAAGATAGCTTCTGCGATCTCCGGCGGCGGGCATGTGGAAAAGAAAATGAATGGAGTTCCGTACTACGAGATCTACAGGGGGGAAGAGAAAATCGTCGTGGTGCCCGCGCTAGGCCACCTATTCACTCTTAAAAACACCAGACCGATGCGTGACTATCCGGTTTATGATGTGGACTGGGTGCCGGTTTATGAGGCCGACAGAAGGGCATCCCGTGCTAGGATCTTTGTGGAGGCGATAAGAGAGCTGGCCAAGAATGCAACGGATTACATCTCGGCCTGCGATTTCGACATCGAGGGATCTGTCATAGCCTTCATGATTCTGAAATATCTCTGCGGTGAAGATGCCGTTAAACGCGCGAAGCGCATGAAATTCTCAACCCTGACCGTGGAGGAACTACGGCGCTCATACGAGAATCCGATGCCACGGCTGGATTTCGAGCAGATAGAGGCGGGAATTGCCAGACACGTAATGGACTGGTACTGGGGAATAAACACCTCTCTGGCGCTCAGTTCGGCGGTGAAGGCTGCAGAACAGCGCTTCGCCAAGCTCTCGGCCGGAAGGGTCCAGACTCCCACCCTGAAGATACTGGCGGACCGCGAAAGGGAGATAAGGACTTTCAGGCCGGAACCCTACTGGGCGATCAGGCTGCTGCTTGACGTCTGCGGCGATGAGATCGCTGCCGCCCACGCCACGCCAAGATTCTTCGACAAGGATCAGGCACAGAGGGTGCTCGAGGTCTGCAGAGGGAAACCGGCGAAGGTATCATCTATTAATCTAAGGCAGTACAGGCGCCTTCCTCCCGTACCTTTCGACCTTGGCACGCTCCAAGCTGAGGCCTACAGATGCTTCGGTTACACACCAATGAGGACGCAACAGCTGGCCCAGGACCTATACCTTGCCGGACTTATCTCATATCCCAGAACTTCGAGCCAGAAGCTGCCAGTTATCATAGGATATGAGAGAATAGTGAAAAAACTTGGAGAGATAGAGGCGTATCAAAAACTCGCAAATGACCTCCTAGCGATGCCAAAGCTCATTCCGAACGAGGGGAAGAAAAGCGACCCGGCACACCCGTCTATACACCCCACCGGAGAAAACCCCGGAGGAATATCTGGCCAGCACAGAAAGCTCTATGACCTGATTGTCAGGCGCTTTCTGTCAGTTTTCGGTGAGCCTGCCACCCTCGAAGGAATGAAGGTAGAACTCGAAGTCGGAGGTGAGCCATTCCTGATTCACGGCCGCAGGATAATTGACGAGGGCTGGCTGAAGTACTACGGCCAGTACGGGGCCTCCGAAGAAATAATTCTGCCAAAGATACGGGAGGGCGACACGCTACCAGTGAAGGACATCGTTCTTGAAGAGAAGGAAACGCAACCCCCGCCGCGGTACAACCCGGCATCCATCGTCAAGAAGATGGAGGAGATCGGCATCGGAACCAAGAGCACGAGGGCCACAATTGTTCAGCATCTTTACGAGAGGGAGTACATCCACGGATCCCAGATAACCGTCACGGATCTGGGCCTAGCCGTGGTGGACGCCATCCTCAAACACTGCCCGGAGATAGCTAGCGAGGAGCTAACCGCAGAGTTTGAGCGGGAGATGGATGCAATACAGGAGGGCAGGAAGACCAAGGAGGAGGTGATCGCTAGGGCACGCGCTGAACTCGACAAGATCCTCTCGAAGTTCAGGGAGCACGAGATGGACATAGGAAAGGAGCTTGCAGAGGCCCACAGACTGACCAGAATGAAGCAGGGCCTCTTGGGAAAATGCCAGAGGTGCGGCGGGGACCTGAGGATAATAGTCTCCAGGACCAGCCGAAAGAGATTTGCCGGATGCTCAAACTATCCCAGGTGCAGCCAGACTTTTCCTCTCCCGCAGTCTGGTACAATCGTGCCGCTGAACAAAAAATGTGAAAAATGCGGGTCACCGATTGTCCAGGTGAACCGGCCCGGGAGGAGGCCCTACAGGATGTGCCTGAACCCACAATGCGAGAGCAAGGATGGTTGGAACAGAAATGCCGGCGGAAGCGATCTCCATCAGAAACATCGAGGCGAGCCCTAATGCGCAGTGGGTTCATTTCCTCGCGCCAGCTAGGGCGAAATGGGCGAGCATCGCCTCAAGCTGCAGGCGCTCGTTTGCGCCTTGAGTGATCCTGAATGAGAACTCGCCGACCTTGTCAACAAGCTCCACCTTCATCTGCTCCGGTATCTTCAGCTCAAATATCTCCCTGTGAACCTGTTCAAGCACATCCTCCCCGGCCAGCCCTCTATCTATCAAGAGGGAGTGCAATTTTTCCCTCGCCTCCGCGAACTTCCCGGCGAGCGCAAGCTCCAGCATCTCCCTCACGTCTTCCGGACTGACGGCCGCGCTGACCTCGTATATCGCCTTGTCTGTTATCCTCTTGCCAAGCGCGGCCGCTGCCTGCAGGACATTTATGGCCTTGCGCATATCCCCGCCGCTCACGTAGAATATGGCCTTTATGACCTCGGGCCCGACTGTGAGCTTTTCCGCCTTAGCGATCCGCTTCACCATCTCCCCCACATCGTCCTCCGTCAGGCGCCTGAACCTGAAGACCGCGCATCGTGACTGAATGGGCTCTATTATGCGGCTCGAGAAGTTGCAGTCGAGGATGAACCTTGTGCTCTGGGAGAACATCTCCATGGTCCTGCGCAGCGCGTGCTGGGCGTCGGCGGTCAGCGCGTCGCTTTCGTCGAGGATGATCAGCTTGTAGGGAACGTCGCCTATGGGCCGCGTCCTCGCGTAGTCCTTCACCTTTGTCCTTATGGTGTCTATCCCCCGCTCGTCGCTGTTGTGCAGAAGGACTGGCGTGCTGCCGCCCCAGAACATCTCTGTACCCGGAACCGAAACGTCATAAACGTAACCGGCGTAGGGAGATATATCCACGCTCTTTATTAGGACAGCTGACAGAGGAGAGCAAACAAGCTTCATGAGCCGTAGGATCTCCTTCCTTTTCCACAAACCTTTTTCCTTGATGAACTCCAAGAGGGCTGACTTTGAAAGGCGTCTGCTTCTTTTGTGATACAGCGAGTGCCTGAGGAAGTACCTGAACGATGGAATATTCAACCTTTCAAATGCCCTGATGAAGGGCTCAGCGGGCAGAAGGTCTGTTTTTATGTAGGAGTACGATGGAAGCTTCCAGATAATTCTGGTTTCTCCATCGTAAATCGAAGTATCCAAGTTGGATATCCTGCCCAACCAAGCAACGTCCACCAGGCACTCCTGGGACCTCGAGGAGTACCTGATGTACTCGCCCCACTCGCCCGCAGCGTCTCCAGCATAGCCCCTCATGAAAGCGAGCCTCTGCTCAACTGGAGATCCATATATGAATCCCGGAACCCTTTTGGTCCTCGCACTTTTCTCTTCGGCTCCGTTGTAGAAGTTGCACAGCAGGAACCGCGCGAGCTGAGTGTTGAAAATCTTGATTTGACGGGCTGAAACAACGTCGCGGTTAAAGCCGGAAGGGGCATCCAACTGCTGATGATCTAGATCCAGCCTATCATCCAACGTGCGCTGAAGCCTTTCGATCACATCTGCCTCATGCATGCCCAGGGTGAAGATAGTGACGCCGCTGGTGCCAGATCTATCCAGACAGGCGCAGCCCTCTGCCAGATACGTGCCGAAAAGCCAGGCGATATCCTCGTCTAGGGGCACATTTCTCAGCACTTTTTTTATCTTTGGGTTTCTCACGATGCCGCTCCTGAGGGCCACAAACTCATTTGGCCGATGGGCATCCAAATTCACCTCTGTAGGAGAACCGGGGATCTCGTCCCTGAACGTCACCAGATGGTCGCCGGGCCTTATGTCAGCGACCGCCTTCGGCACGAGCTCACCTTTTTCGTCTATTACGATCACCGAGTGATCGAGACTTGTTCTTATCACGCCTCCCTCATATCTCACTGTGGCAATCCTATCTACTCTGTGTCTTGAAATTACGCTGGCAGGCATGAAACGTGGCCTGTAATTTTCATCTAGGGATAGTATCTCGAGTCCTACAGGATACACGTATTTTCGGTCGGATGACCCAAAGAAAATTTTATCAAGTTCCCCGAAGTTCGTTCGCTTGATTTTACCGTTCAGGCGAACCAGAATGGGAGTTTCGGGCGCAACGCTCGCGTTCAGCTCGAGCAGGTTCTGCCTCCACCCCTCTCCGAACAGCTCTCGCGCTATGCAGAGGGCAGCCGTAGTCTTCCCAGTACCCGCAGGTCCCGCAAACAGGAGATGCGGCAGGGACTTCTTCTCAACGAAGCTCTGAAGCCTTTTCACGATCTCCTGCTGTCCAACCATCTCATCCAGCTTTTTAGGCCTGTACTTCTCGATCCATATCTCCTCTGACTCAACCATGCTCTCAACTACCCTCGCTCAACACAGATAAAAATGGGAGGTCATGATCTTCTGCCACCATCGCCCTGCGCCTCCAGGACTCTCCTGATGATCCTCCTCGAGTTCCTGAAAGACCTCAAAAGGCTGCCCACAACCGTCTCCACCACCTCGCGCTCGAATCTGCCCCTGGACACTTTCACCCTGTAAACGTACCTCAGCCCTCCCCTTCCCCTCCCTATGCTGGAAGAGAGCAGCCCCTTCTTGCAGAGGGCGTTCATTGTGGAGTTCACCTTTGACCTGCAGACCCTCTGCCTGCTGTTGAGTAGGCTGTACACGGTTCTGGCGGTTGCCCTCTTCTCCTTCCACATGATCTTCATTATCTCTGACTCCAGCTGGCTCAGAACAGTTCTCGGTCCCTCCTCACCGGGTCTATACTCGGTCCAGCCAAACACCCAGATCACCGAAGCGCAAACGCACATTGTACGTTCAAAAATAAAAACTTTGGCCATGGATGTTTTTAGGTTAAAAAGGGAAGTAGGTTGGGGTCCAAATGATTCAGCCCGCGGCAAAGGTCTACGACGCGAGGAAGATGGAGCAAGACACAAGGCAGTGGTGGGAGGCCGCAGGCATTTACCAGAAGGTGAAGGCGCAAAACGCCGATAAAAAGCCCTGGTACTTCCTGGACGGACCACCCTACGCGAGCGGCTCGATCCACCTGGGGACGGCATGGAACAAGATCATCAAGGACGCCACCCTCAGGTACAAGACGATGAACGGATACAACGTTAGAAGGCAGCCGGGATGGGACTGCCACGGGCTCCCCATCGAGGTGAAGGTCGAGGAGAGGCTGGGGATAAGGACGAAGAAGGACATCGAGGAGAGGATCGGGGTTGAGAACTTCGTGATGAGCTGCAAGAGGTGGGCGATGGAGCACGTCGCGCTGATGACCCAGCAGTTCAAGGAGCTGGGAGTATGGATGGACTGGGACGATCCGTATGTGACCTTCAGGAACGAATACATGGAGGCAGCGTGGTGGACCCTGAAAAGGGCACATGAGAAAGGGCTTCTGGAGAGAGCCCTGAGGGTAATACACTGGTGCCCGCGATGCGAGACCGCGCTCGCGGAGCACGAGGTTCGCGGGGAATATTACGATGTGACGGACCCCTCGCTCTATGCGCGCTTCAGGATCAGGGATCGGCAGAACGAATACGTGCTCATCTGGACAACCACTCCCTGGACCCTGCCCGCCAACCTAGCGGTGTGCGTCCACCCGGATTACAACTACGCCAGGGTCCAAGTCGGGGATGATGTTTACATATTCGCCGAAGCCATGGTCGAGAGGGTCATGCAGGAGCTTGGAGCCGCGGAATGGAAGGTTCTCGACTTAATCCGGGGAAAGGAGCTGGAGGGAATTCCGTACGAGCATCCTCTCCTCGATGAGGTACCGGCCCAGAGGGAATACGTTGAACATCACAGGATCATATGCGGAACGCACGTCACCCTGGAGGAGGGCACAGGATGCGTCCACACCGCCCCCGGCCATGGAGAGGAGGACTTTGAGGTGGGAAGGGAGTACCGCCTCCCGGTATTCAGCCCGGTTGGCCCCGACGGCAGATTCACCGGAGATGCGGGGAAGTACTCCGGAATGTTCGTGAAGGATGCCGACGCTGCCATAATGGAGGACCTGAGGTCAAAGGGAATCCTGATGAAGGGGGGAAAGGTACGCCACTCATACCCTCACTGCTGGAGGTGCGGCACCCCCCTCATATTCAGGGCGACCGAACAGTGGTTCCTGAAGGTGAAGGAGATAAAGCCGAGGATAGTCGAAATCAACAGGCGGGTGGAGTGGTTCCCGGAGTGGGTTGCGACGAGATACGTGAACGGCGTGGAGTCCGTGGGGGACTGGTGCATATCGAGACAGAGGTACTGGGGCATACCCATCCCCATATGGAGGTGTGAGTCCTGCGGGGAACTAACTGTCATCGGGGACACATCCGAGCTGAGGACGCTCTCGGCCGAGCCAATCGGTGACCTCGACCTCCATCGTCCGTACGTGGACAGGGTAGTGCTGAAATGCCCTGCCTGCGGCGGAAGATCGCTCAGGATTCCAGATGTGCTGGACGTATGGTTTGACTCGGGAATCGCATCCTGGGCGAGCCTTGGATATCCGAGGAAGAAGGAGGAATTTGAGAGGATCTGGCCAAGCGAGTTCATCACAGAGGGAGAGGACCAGGTGACTAAGTGGTTCTACAGCCAGCAGGTTGTGTCCACGATCTCTTTCGACAATATCCCGTACAAGAAGGTGCTCATGCACGGATTCGTGCTCGACGAGAGGGGGAGGAAGATGTCGAAATCGCTGGGGAACGTGGTGGAGCCCCACGAGGTGACCGCGAAGTATGGTTCCGACGTGCTGCGGTTCTACATGCTCTCTGCGAATCCCCCATGGGAGGACCTGAAGTTCAACTGGAAGGAGGCGGAAAATGTGAACAGGATGATGAACGTGCTGTGGAACGTTCATGTGTTCGCCACTACCTACATGTCGCTGGACTCATTCGAGCCTGAGAAGGTCGACATCAGGCTCATCCAGAAACACATGCAGATTGAGGACATATGGATGATCTCAAGGATCAACAGCCTCGTGAGGGAGATCACCGAGGCCATGGAGAAGTTCAACCTGCACGTCGCCACGAGGAGCATAATGAGGTTCGTGCTTGAGGACCTGAGCAGGTGGTACGTGAGGCTGGTGAGGGAGAGGGTGTGGATAGAAAAGGAGGACCCGAGAAAGCTGGCGGCATACGTTACGCTCTACCAGGCGATGCATGTGCTCACCAGGCTGATAGCGCCCTTCATGCCCCACCTCGCGGAGGTGATTTACAGGGATCTGGTCAAGGCCGCGTCTAAATCCGCGCCCGAAAGCGTTCACATGCTTCCATGGCCCACGCACGATGCGGAATGCATCAACGAATCCCTGGAGCGCGGGATGGACCGCGTGAGGGGACTGGTTGAGGCCGCCGCCTCGCTCAGGCAGGCACACGGGCTCAAGCTGAGGTGGCCGGTTGGAAGGATCATAATAAGGCTCGCTGAAAACTCATATCTGGAGGAGATCGGGCAGCTCTCCGATATACTCAAGACGCAGCTCAACGTCAAGGAGCTCGAGCTGGTCGGTCCGGAGAAGGGGCTTGAGCCAATCGAGGGCTTCGTCAGCATGGAAACGCAGTTCGGCACAATTCACATGGACACCAGGATTACCCCCCAGCTAAAAGCCGAGTGCCTCGCCAGGGAGATCGTGAGGAGGCTACAGATAATGAGGAAGGAGATGAACCTGGGGATGGAGGAGAAGGTGGACGTTGACCTCGGAGTGACTGACAGGGAATCTATGGGCCTGCTGGCAACCCAGCAGGAATACCTGTCGAGGGAGGTCAGGATAAGAAATCTGAGGATATGCCCCGGGGATCAGGTATCTGGTGAGGGCTACCTTAAAGATTGGAACGTTGACGACATGAGGTTCAGGCTCCTCGTGAAACGCATCCGGTAACTACTTTTTCTTTTTCCTCACGCACTTGGCCATGGGCATCCGATATATGTTCGGCACCCACATAAAAAACTTGCAAGTGATTCCATTTTTATCCACCTAGATTGTAGGAGTATTGATTGCCTTGACGCGAACCTCGGAACTGCCTGGCTTCTACAGGCTGACCCCTGAGGAAAGACTGAGGAAGGTTGCGGAATTCGCGGGCCTGACGGAAGAGGAGATGAACCTGCTCAGAAGGACAGGGGCGCTCGAACTGAACCAAGCGGACAGGATGATAGAGAACGTCATAGGCACCACCGAGTTCCCGCTCGGCATAGCCACTAACTTCCTCATCAACGGAAAAGACTACCTCATTCCCATGGTGACCGAGGAGCCCTCCGTGGTGGCTGCGGCCTCCAACGCTGCCAAGATGGCCAGGGCGAGGGGAGGTTTCAGGGCCGAAAGCACGGATGCCATCATGATAGGGCAGGTGCAGGTCACCTCGATGGATGATCCCGAGGCTGCTATGAGAGGGCTGCTTGCGGAGAAGGAGAGAATACTGTCCAGGGCAAACGAGAAGGATCCTTTCCTGGTGAAGCTCGGCGGCGGCGCCAAGGACATCGAGGCCAGGGTGATCGACACCATAAGGGGAAAAATGCTGATCGTTCACCTCCTCGTCGACGTTAAGGACGCCATGGGGGCTAATGTCGTGAACACCATGTGCGAGGCCGTTGCGCCACTCCTTGAGGAGATAACCGGCGGCAGGGTGTTTCTGAGAATAGTCTCCAACCTGGCGACAAGGAGGCTGGCCAGGGCAACAGCAACGTTCTCAAGGGAGGCGCTGGGCGGGGGCGAGGTAGCTGAGGGAATAATGGAGGCCTATGCGTTCGCGCTGGCCGACCCGTACCGATGCGCAACACACAACAAGGGGATAATGAACGGGGTAACGGCGGTTGCCCTTGCCACAGGAAACGACACGAGAGCCATAGAGGCGGGCGCGCACGCCTACGCCGCCATCGGAGGGGGCTACAGGCCGCTGACCAGCTGGGAGATAGACGAAAACGGAGACCTTGTGGGGAGAATAGAAATTCCGGTCGCGGTCGGAACGGTGGGAGGGGCGACGGCCGTTCATCCGATAGCCAGGATATGCAGGAAAATACTGGGAGTGAAATCAGCGCGTGAGCTGGGCGAGGTCATGGCTGCAGTTGGCCTAGCGCAGAACCTTGCCGCGATGAGGGCGCTGGCAACGGAAGGGATTCAGAGGGGACACCTCAGGCTCCACGCGAGAAACCTGGCAGCCACCGCCGGAGCCAAGGGAGAGATGATAGATGTGATAGCATCGAGGATGGTGGAGGAGGGAAACGTGAGCTACAACAGGGCGCTGGAACTCCTCAGGGAGCTAGAACATCGCGACCGCTAACGTTAAAAATCCCCGCGTTTTCTGTAAAAGGAGGACCCGGATGAACAAGAAGATAGCGATATTCGACATAGAAAGCGTTCTGCTCGATGCGGAGTTTCTCCCGATGCTCGCGGAGAAATTTGGAAAGGGGAAGGAGGTCCATGAGATAACTCTCCAGGGGCTGAGGGGAGAGATAAAGTGGGAGGAGGGCCTGAAGCGCAGGATAGGACTCCTGAAAGGGGTGAGCAGGGAGGACGCGAAGAAAGTCGCGGATTCCATGCCATACATGAAAGGCGCCAGGGAGGTATGCGAGGAGCTGAAGCGCAGGGGATATGTCCTCATAGGCGTGACCGGCGGCTTCACCATATTCTCCGAGAGGGTGAAGGAGGAGCTCGGCCTTGACTACCTCTTTTCGAACCAGCTCATATTCAACGACGGCGGGCTCCACGGGGTAGCGCCGCTCACGGTTAAAAGCGACAGGGTTGAGGGGCTGGAGGAGCTGCTCGTCAAACTGGGCGCGAAAAAGGAGAACGTGGTCGCCGTGGTCGACGGGGCCAATGACATGAAGCTGTTCAGGTATGCCGGAACCAGGATAGCGTTCAACGCACAGCCGATAGTGAAGGAAGTCGCAAACGTTATAGTAGACGGAAAGGACCTCAGGGAGATAATGAAATACGTTGTCTTCTAGTTCGAGCCCCTCAATGCGTCACGCATAAATGGAAAAAGATAGTAGGTTCTCAGGGGCTGGACTTGGAGTGGGACTTCAACCAGATGGTGGAGCGGATAGTTAGGGAATCCGGCATATCAAGAGATGAGGTTCTCAGGAGGATCAATGAAAAACAGGTTGAGCTTGATGGGTTTGTGACGCTCGAGGGCGCCGCGAACATAGTGGCGAGGGAGCTGGGGATAGTATTTGAATACCCAAAGCCCGAACCCAGAGCCCTAGGGCTCCAGGATCTGGTTCCGGGGATGTCAAGGGTTGATGTGGTTGCCAGGGTCAAGAGAGTTGTGGAGCCGAGGGAGTTTCAGAGGGCCGACGGATCAAGGAGCTGTGTGGGGAGCGTTATCCTCTACGACGGGACCGCCCAGGTAAGGCTGACGCTCTGGGGGGAAAAGACATCCGCGCTGCAGGAGATCAAAAAAGGGGATCTGATAAGGATAGTGAACGGATACGTGAGGGAGGGACTTGACGGAAAGCCCGAGCTAAACCTGGGATCCAGAGGAATCATACAGCTCAACCCGGATGATCCCAGGGCAAGGGAGATCCCGCCGCTTCCCGAAGGACCCATCCCAATAGGGGAGATAAGGCCCGAGCTTGCTGAGGTGGACGTGGTCGGCAGGGTCGCGGGTACCAGCGGCCCGCGGAAGTTCGAGCGCGCGGATGGGACCACAGCGGAGGTCTCCACGGTGTTTCTTCTGGACGGAACAGGACAGGTCAGGGTATCGCTCTGGGGGGAACTCGCCAGGCTCGTGGAGAAGATGAAGAGGGGTGATGTGGTCAAAATAGAAAATGCCTCGGTGCGGGAAGGGCTGGGGGGAAAAGTGGAACTGAGCGTGGACTTCCGCGGCCGAGTAATGCTGAACCCCCCTGATGCCCCTCAGCTGCCACCACTGCCGGAAAAACCGCTGAAGATAGGAGAAATCGAGCCCGACATGCCAAGCGTTGACGTGGTTG
>JAWCKV010000006.1:0-31366 GCA_038851565.1 Hadarchaeales archaeon (SeqCode)
TTTGACCTTAAACCCAACCAGGTCAGCGTGATGCGCTTTGCGTAGAGCACTGGACGGCATCTTGGGGATCATGCTCGATCTCGATGGAGTTGTGTGGGTGGGGAAAACTCCGGTGGAAGGGGCTCCGGAGGCCGTGAGTAGGTTGAGGGAAATGGGAAAGAAAATAGTTTTCACAACTAACAACTCCGCGAGGAGCAGGAAAGAATGCATTCGCATGTTGGGGAAGATCGGGATAAGGGCGAGGGAGGAGGAAATAGTCACTTCGGGATACGCAACCGCCGTTTATCTTAGCCGTTTGCGCAGGGAGGTTAGGGCGTACGTCATAGGTGAAAGGGGATTGAAGAGAGAGCTAGTGCAGGTTGGCATAAAAGTTCTTTCCGATGAGAATGCCGGAAATGCGACCCACCTCATCGTCGGTAAGGACAGCACGATAAATTACAGGAGGATATGGGCGGGATTGAGGGCCCTCATGGGTGGGGCCGAGTTCGTGGCTACCAACACGGATCCGACGTATCCCACAGAACTGGGCCTTGCGCCCGGAGCCGGAGCGATGTTAGGCGCAATAACCGGATGTTCCGGGAGGACTCCGGATCTGATAATCGGAAAGCCCTATCTCCCCATGCTTAAGATCGGGCTCGAGATCATGGGCACAACGTCCCGTGAGACAGCCATAATTGGGGACAGGCCAGAAATAGACGTGATGGCCGGAAAGCTGGCTGGCATGAGGACGATCTTGGTTCTGAGCGGGGTGACCAAGAAAAATGACCTGAAGAGGATGAGGGGGGATATGCGACCCGATTACGTTTTCGAGAGCCTGATGGAGGTGGTATCTTGAGCCGTGCGAATGAAGAGATGAAGGATTACTTCAAGGCCATAGATGAGCATATAGAGAGGATATACGAGGTTGCGAGAAGGGCGAGGGCGCTCGGGATGGATCCGGAATTTGAGCCGGAGATACCGCGCGCTGGTGACCTGGCCTCAAGGGTGGAGCAGCTTGTGGGCCCAAAGGGGGTTGCGGATGTCATACGCGAGATGGAGAAGATCATGGACAGGGAAGAGCTGGCCCTCAAGGTTGCCGAGATGGTGATAGATGGAAGATTTGGCAGGTTGGACGAGGAAAAGGCGGCGGAGCAGGCCCTGAGGACCGCGCTCGCCATCCTGACTGAGGGAATAGTTATCGCTCCTCTTGAGGGGATAACAAGGGTGGAGATAAGGAGGAACCCTGACAACACGAGATACCTCTCTATATGGTTCGCCAGCCCGATCAGGGCGGCGGGCGGAACAGCAGCCGCGCTCTCCGTGCTTGCGGGTGACTTCGTGAGGAGGAAGCTCTTTCTGAGCCACTACAAGCCCACCCCGGAGGAGGTGGAGAGGTTCGTGGAGGAGGTTGAGATATACGGCAGCGTTGTTGCGCACGAGCAGTACAAGCCCCCGGCCGATCACATAAGGCTCGCCATCCAGAACATCCCGGTTGAGATAACAGGGGAGCCAACTGAGAGGGACGTCACGGTGACGGCCTTCAGGGACATCGAGCGCATAGGGCACAACATGGTCAGGGGAGGGGCAGTTCTCGCGTTGACGGAAGGCGTCCTCCAGAAGGCTTCAAAGATAATGAAGTACGTGGAGAAGCTCGGGATAGATGGCTGGGGATGGCTCTCCAGCGTTGTTCCTAAGGTTTCAGCCGAAGAGTCCGAGGCTCCTGTTTTTCCAAAGGGAGACAGGTATCTCAGCGAGGTGATAGCAGGGAGGCCGATATTCTCCCACCCAGGAACCGAGGGGCAGATGGGGAGAAGGGGTGGATTCAGGCTCAGGTACGGGCGAGCCAGGAACACCGGAATTGCTGCGATAGGAATTCACCCTGCCACGATGGTCATATGTGACGACTTCATCGCAGTGGGGACCCAGCTGAAGGTGGAGCGCCCGGGCAAGGGAGGGGCAGCAGTTCCGGTCGACTCAATAGAGGGGCCTGTGGTCAAGCTCGCGGATGGCTCCGTAATACAGCTCTCCTCAGCTGAAGAGGCGTTGAGGGTTAGGGATAAAGTGGTTGAGATACTATGCCTCGGAGACATGCTCGTCGGTTACGGGGAATTTCTTGAGAATAACCATCCGCTGATGCCCGCAGGATACTGCGAGGAATTATGGAGTCAGGAGGTTGAAAGGGCGCTGGCCGGAAAAAATTTGGGGGAAATAGCTAAACATCTCCGGGGGCCCTACCCCAGGCCAGATCCCGTGCTTGCGGTCAGGATCTCGGATGAGCTTAAGGTGCCCCTTCACCCCGCATACACTTACCCGTATCATGACCTTGAGATAGAGGAACTGGTTGAGCTGGCAAGATGGCTTGTCAGGGGAAAAGCGGAGTTCGACGGTGAGGTGATCAGGAGCCTCAGAGTTCCGGTGGAGGAAATCCCGAAGAGAATTCTGGAGGAGCTCTGCGTTCCGCACAGGGTGGAGGGCGGTGAGGCGGTCATAGAGGAGCACGCCTATCCTCTCTGCAGATCCCTTGGGCTCATATCTAATGGATCGCTCTCCCTAGAGAGATTTGAGCGGGTGATGCAGGCGAGCGCATCAAAGGACATAATGGACATCATGCGCGAGCTTGCAAGATTCCCGATCAGGAAAAAGGCTCCAACCAGAATCGGCGCGAGGATGGGAAGGCCGGAGAAGGCTAAGGAGAGGGAGATGAGTCCGCCCGTTCATGCCCTTTTTCCGGTCGGGTTTAAGGGAGGGGCAACGCGGAGCATACCAAAGGCGGCGCAGCAGGACTTCATTGAGGTTGAGCTGGCCAACATGGTTTGTCCGAGCTGCGGATGGTCCGGGTTCACAAGAAGATGTAAAAAATGCGGGGCAAAGGCAGAGCCGGTGAGGCTTTGCCAGAAATGCGGGCGTCCGGTTGAGGATGAAAGGTGTCCGGTTTGTAATGCCAGGGCGGAGTTCTTCTCTAAGAGACGGATAGACCTGAGGGCGATGTTTGAGGAGGCGCTGGAAAAAATTGGGGAGAGGTACCCTGATCTCGTTAAGGGAGTCCAGGGGATGACCAGCGATTGGAAGATCCCGGAGCCGCTGGAGAAGGGCATCCTGCGCGCAAAGCACGGAGTTCAGGTCTTCAAGGATGGCACGGTCCGATTTGATGCGACGAACGTCCCGCTTACCCATTTCAAGCCGAGGGAGATCGGAGTCTCGGTGGAAAAGCTTGTGGAGCTTGGGTACACTGTTGACATAGATGGAAACCCCCTAGAGCGCGATGACCAGATAGTTGAGCTCAAGGTTCAGGATGTCATCATATCGAAATCGTGCGCTGAGTACCTCCTTGCGGCATCGAGGTTCGTTGACGAGCTGCTCGAAAAGGTATACGGGCTGGAGCCATATTACATGGCGAAGGACACGAGGGACCTGATAGGGCACATAGTTCTCGGTCTGGCTCCCCACACGTCGGTCGGGATAGCCGGGCGCATAATTGGTTTCGTCGATGCCAGCGTTTGCTACGCGCATCCGTTTTTCCATGCGGCTAAGAGGAGGGACTGTTTTTCCTATGATGAAACCCTGCCGATTTTCGATGGTTTTGGCTGGAAAATCGTGAAAATAGGCGAGTTCATCGAGGACTTATTTAAGAAACATAGGCCGCGAAAAACGGAATTCGGCGATCTGGTGGTTGAGATAGATAAATATCAGACGCTCACATTGACCGATGATCTTAAGTATGAGCTACGGCCGATTGTTGCTTTCTCGAAACATCCAGAACAGAATCATCTGGTCAAAGTCATCACAAAAGACGGCAGGGAGTTGGTCACGAGCGGCCTGCATCCGTTTTTGGATGAGAATCAACAGAAGGTGCGAGCGTTTGAGGTAAGACAGGTAGTTCGTCCCATGAGGTTCAGCATCAAGGAAAAGGAGGTCAGGGAGCTGGATTTGTTGGATTATGCGGACGATGAGACAATGGTGGTTGGTGTAAAGGACCGGCTTAAAGAATATTTGGACGCCCACGGACTAAAACAAACGGCGGAGAAAATTGGTCTGCCCAAAACCACTTTATTTGACTATTACATGAGGGACTCCGTGCCAGCGAGAGTTTTGGTGAGCTTGGGGATACAGATACCGGCTGATGCGAGGCTCAAGGCCCGGCACGATACGGTGATCCTGCCGAGGCTGATAAAAGTGGACAGGGACTTCCTGAGGCTCCTTGGGCTTTACGTTGCGGAGGGCCATCTCAGAAAAGAGGAGGGTTCCTTTTACCAGGTTTCCTTTGCAGTGACCCGAAACAAAAGGGAGGTCGAGCGGGCCATAGCTAAAGTGTTTGGCATATCACCTTCAAGGAGCAAATACGCGGTCACCATTTCCTCGCGCCTTGTTTACAACTTATTCAAAGGTCTAGGCTGCGGGGAAAGGGCGGAGGAAAAGCGTGTCCCGAGTTTTGTGTTGTCGCTGCCCCTCGATCAGGTCAAGTACTTCTTACAGGGGTACTTCGAAGGGGACGGTGGTATAAGCAAACCTTGTGGAAAAGGGAGCACACCAGAAGTTTCATGCACTTCGGCAAGTAAGATGCTGTTGAGGGATATCGAATTTCTCCTTACCAGGTTTGGGCTCCCCTGTAGCTGGCAGAAGGATCAAAGACGTATGGGCACAGGGAAGGTCGCGGATTTCTATAAAAAGAGGGGGCGCGTGCTTGAATGGACCTGTTACAAGTTGAGAATGTATGGCTCCACAGCGCGGGAATTTTGTGAGAAGATAGGTTTTTGGTGGCCTGGAAAGCGCCGGAAGGCGGAGAGGATACTGAAAGGCCATAAGTTCAGATCTAAGAGGCTGGACCGGCGCGGGGATGCCGTCGTCAGCGCAGTGAAGGAAATAAGAATAGAACGTTCGCCTCAGCCGCTTTATAACTTCACGGTCAAGGAAACCCACAACGCAATCGTTTCTGGCTGTTCGGTGAAACAGTGCGATGGCGACGAAGACTGCGTAATGTTGCTGCTCGATGCCCTGCTGAACTTCAGCAAGCGCTTCCTGCCGTCAAAGCGCGGTGGGACAATGGATGCCCCCCTGATTCTCAACACCCGCATCAATCCCACCGAGATAGACAAGCAGGCCCACAACATGGACGTGATGAAAGCGTATCCGCTGGAGTTCTACGAGGCAACCCTCCGCTACGCAAGGCCGCAGGAGGTCCTGGAATTGATGACAACCGCGGGCAGGAAAATAGGGACCGAGAACGAGTACAGTGGGTTTGGGTTTTCCAGTGAAACCACCGATATCTCGGCGGGCCCGAAATCCACCAGGTATGCCACACTTGCCACGATGGAGGAAAAGATATCCGCCCAGTTGACTCTGGCGCGAAAGATCCGTGCCGTGGACGAGAGGGATGTGGCAGAGCGCCTCATCAAACACCACTTCATACCGGATCTCAAGGGCAACCTGAGGACCTTTGCCACGCAGAAGTTCAGGTGCACCTCCTGCAACCAGACCCACCGCAGGATACCTCTCTCGGGAAAGTGCACCAGATGCGGCGGAAAGCTGGTCCTCACCGTGACCAGGGGGGGCGTGGAGAAGTACCTGCGGGTGGCTATGGATGTCGCTGAGGAATATCACGTCAGCGAGTACACAAAGCAGAGGCTGGAGCTGACCAGGAAGGACATAGAGTCGATGTTTGAAAGCGATGCCTCAAAACAGTTGAGCCTGGCGGATTTCCTGTGATTTATTATTTATCATGGAGAAGTTCTAATTAGGTGCCGGGGTAGCGAAGCCAGGTCCAACGCGCCAGACTCGAGATCTGGTTCTCCTAACGGAGATCAGGGGTTCAAATCCCCTCCCCGGCGCCATGACCTATCCACGCTAGATCTCCACAAAGCTTATTAGTCAAAAACGACTTACATTAGTCAAAAGTGACGGTGATAAAATGCGCTTCACGAAATACCTTGAAGATCTCTTGGGCACAAAATCAGACATTAAAATTCTTCGCACATTATGTGAATATCCTACCAAAGAGTTCAACGAGAGCGAGCTGGCGAGGGTATCGAGAGTTGGGCAGAAGACCGTGAACCGCATGATGCCAAAATACGTTGGTTATGGTATCGTTAATGTCAGGACAATTGGGCGAGCGAATGTTTACAGTTTGAACTCCGAGCATTACATAGTCAAGCAGCTCATGCAGTTGTTTAAGGCAGAAAGTGTGGCCAGGTTGGAACTGGAACGTCGGCTCAGGGAAGCCTTCAAGGATGATGAGGATATCATATCGCTTGTGGTCTTTGGCAGTCTCGCGCGGGGAGAAGAGAAACCAACTTCTGATATCGATGTTTTCGTCGTTGCCGAAGATAAAGAAGGGGTAAAAAATAGGCTACAGGCGGTGGAGGAAATCACGATGAAAGAGTTTGGCAATGTGATCTCGGAATACATCCTGACGCCTGAAGAGTTCAGACGAAAGCGGAAAGCCCAGGCCATTAAAGAGATCTTGGCCCATGGAGTGCTGATAGTTGGAAAACCTCTGGGGGAAAAAGATGCCGGCTATTAGGACAAAATCCGTTTTGAAAGACTCGTACAAAGTTTTTCTCCAAAAATCGGAGGAGTTTTTGGATGCCGCGAAGTATTCGCTTTCTAAAAACAGCTTCAATGCGGCCGCCGGATGCGCCGCCCACGCAGCGATAAGCGCCCTTGACTCCCTCGCAGCGTTTTACCTGCAGCGAAAGCATGCAGGGGAAAAACACGAAGATGCAGCCCACCTTTTCAAGGAGAGAGGAATAGCTGAGCTTGAAGGCAGGGAAAAGGCAGCCGGCCAGTTCAGGAACATCGTTAGAATCAAGGGGCTTGCGGAGTATGAGCAAAGAGAGGTCTTTAAGGGGGAGGCAGAAGAGGCGGTGAAAGCTGCAGAACGGTTTCTTGGCTGGGTTAAGAAAAATATGCCGGGGCTCTGAACCAAGCTCAAACCCCTCCGGCGCCAGGAGTTCAGAGTTTCCACTCCTCAACTTCCCCGCCCGGTTCCCTCTCGGAGAATATCTGCGCGGAGAACCGGCTGATCCTCGTGCCTTTCTCCAGCCAGGCGTCCGGCGGAAGCCCTGCCTTCATGCAGGCGTGGGATAGAAACTCCTCGGAATCCCATCCCCACTCAACGGGGACCTGCGGAAGGAGCAGGCCGGCGTATGCCCCTCGCTCCACGATCAAGCCATCCCTGCCTATTACCACGTGCCTTGGGTAATCGGATGGGCGCTCGACCTTTATCAGCTCAGGCTCGGTCAGGACGCTCACCTCTATCTCTATTTTTTCAAGCTCGTCGGGTGAGACGGGAGGAAATCGGGGATCCCTTGTCGCGGAGCTTATCGCAGCGTCTATAGTTGCCTCTATGAGAGGCAGCTGGGGGAGGGGATGACCTATGCACCCCCTGAGCTCTCCGTTCATCGTCAAAGTGACAAAAACTCCCATCTTCCTCTTCAGCCTCTCGGATACCCTCGGCGGACGGATCACCGTTCCATCCCTGATGTATCCCTCCACGGCCTGCCTTGCAACCTTTACCAGTATTTTGCCCTCCTCAAGGCTCAACAAGGAGATCACTTCATCAACTGGTTATACCTCTTCACAACTTTAAGTATGCTCCTCCACTGCTTTCCCTTCCAGTACGCCTTTCCGCAGCTTTTGCACCTCCAGAACTCATCCTGTTCTTCAAGCACCCTCCTTGGAACAACTTCGGCCACGGATTTCTTCTCGGCACGGACGAGTTCTCCATTACATGCCGGGCACCTCGCCTTTTCCGGATCGAGATCTATCCTTCTCCCGGTCTTTCTGCAGAGCTCAACCATCTGCGAGACAACCTCACCTGGTCCGATGAACGTGCTCCTCACGCCCGACTTCCTCGCCTTGATGTGGAGCCCGAGGTCGGATGTCAGGAGCTCCCTGTCCTCGGACCTTGCGAGATCTATTAGAAATGAATCCTGTCTCTCGGGGGGAAGGTTCAGGTCTCCAACGTACACCACATCGCAGCCGGCGAGCCTCAGCCATCTCGTCAGCTTCCCGAGCATCCCGTCCGTGACGAACCTGCCCATCGGTCTACACTCGTTCTCATCAAAGGTAAGTTTTTTCTTTATCCGCTGCGATGGAATACGGTGAGCGGTTGAGACAGAGAATTCAGGTCAAGTGCCCGCTTTGCGGGAAGACGTTTGACCTTGAGGTGGATGTCACAGCTTACGTCACGGCGGAGCCAGCCCCGCCGCAGCCGAGGGCACGCACGGCCCTTGTCCTTAGGGGGCACGAGGCAAAGGTGGATTTCGTCCTAAGGGCCATGAGGGCGCTTGCGAGCAAGGATCCGAGCGGAATGGTGGAGGTCGAGGAGATCGCTGAGATAGCTGAGAAGGTCGGGCTCGGCAGGAATGACGTGGAGGAGATCCTCGCTGAGGAGAAGGGCGCGGGGAGGATTTACGAGCCAAAGCCGGGTTTCGTGAGCTTCACGTCTCCGCCGAGGTCCTAGTCCTCAGGAGTTATATCCAGATCCTCGTCGAGTTTTCCCAGAAGATCCCTTATCTCCCTTTCCTCCAGTTTTCTCCTCTTCTCGCTCCCCTTTCTCTCCTTGTCACGACGTCTGAAACGTCGCAAGGGGAACACCACTATGATATATCTCCCTCAGCGCAAAAATGTTTTTCCTTTTATAAACTACCTCTGGAGAAGTTGGATGGGGAGAATGGTTAAAAAGTATGACGTAGTCATCGCGGGGGGCGGTCCCTCCGGGCTTTCAGCCGCCGCCAAGGCCGCGTCGATGGGCTGCAGCGTGCTGGTCATGGAAATGCAGTCCCAGATTGGCGGACAGGGGCAAGCAGCCTGGGTGGGCGGAGGAATATGGAAGGCTGTCCCTGCATCTCTCCTATCCAGGATCAGGGAGGTCACGCTGAGGTGTACGGGGGAGAGCCTCACAGTCAGAGGGAATTTTGGGGTGGTGCTGGACAGGAGGACGTTTGACAGGGGACTGGCGCTCAGGGCAGCGGACGCGGGAGCGGACATATGGCTCAGCTCCCCGGTCAGGGACCTGCTGTTTTCGGACGGGAGAGTGGTGGGCGTTAAGAGCGGGCTGGGAAGCTGGGCGGAGGAGGTGCGCGCGGATGTGGTAATAGATGCGACAGGCTCAAGAGGCGAGTGGTCGTGCCTCTTCATGAGAAGGGTGGCGCAAAGGGAGCTGAGCAGGGAGGAGATCTCCTTCAGCAGCGAGTACCTTGTTGCCAAGTGCGGGGAAAAGGCGGTGAATCTCGTTTTCAGCTCCTATCTGACCCCCGGTGGCCACGGGTGGGTTTACCCGTGCGGAAACGGGATGGCGGCGGTGGGCGTCCATGGCGTGAGAATAAATCCCGAGCTGGCGCTGGATGAGTTCATAGGCAGGGACTCTGTTCGGGGCCTGAAGGGTTCCGTGCCGGTTGCGGCCTTCCGATCTCAGTTTCCGCTCATCGGCCCGTTGGATCGCGCGCACGGGGCCGGCATAGTTGCTGTGGGAGGCGCGGCGGGTCAGATCTATCAGCTTTCCCCGAGAGGGCTGGAGCACGCGGTCAGGGCAGGGGAGATAGCCGGAGAGGCAGCGGCGGAGGCGGTTTCCAGCCGCGAGACATCTGAGGAGGGCCTTTCGGGATACGAGCAGGCGTGGAGGGAGAAGCTTTACGGTGACCTCAGGATTGGAAAAATGCTTAGAAATTCGCTGAGCACCTTTCAGGACAGGAAAATGAGTTCGATCATATCGGCTGCCAGGGATGAGCCTAAGCTGGCGCGCGCGCTCGTTGATGTGTTCCTGTGCAGAAATCTGGGAAGGTCAGTGAGGTCCCTGCTCAGGAGCGAGAGGATCTCCAGAGCCCTGGGCGTGAACTCGGTGGAGGGGCTGCTGGATTGAGCGGAGAGTGGATTTCAGATGAGGTGCCCCACCTGCGGGAGTTCCTCGGTCCTGCACGATCAGGTGAGGGGAGAAATAATATGCACGAGGTGTGGGCTCGTCATCCTGGAGCGCCTTCTCGATCCCGGACCCGAGTGGAGATTAAAAGAAACCGAGAGGTCAGGAAGGGCAGATGTTGGCTCTGGCTCCGATGTGACCCTCCATGACCTAGGTTTGGGAACAACATTCACTGTGCCGCTCGACGTGGCGCCGAGCATACGCGCTTCCCTCAGAAGGATGGAAAGGCTGCAGAAGCGTTCACGCGCCACAAGCTGGAGGGATAGAAGTCTCAGGGACGCGCTGGTGGACCTGGATAAAATTTGTGAGATGATGGGCGTCCCAAAGGGCGTGAAGACCGAGGCGAGCGTGCTTTACCGGAAGATCATGTCAAGGGGACTGACGGTTGGCAGGGACCACGTGCTTACTCTCTCAGCAATTCTGTTTCTGGTGTTCAGGTCCAGAGGGATACCGAGAAGATGTGAGGAAATAGCGGATGTGGTTAAAAGGGGATTTGGAACGAAGCAGTCCTGGGGGAGCAGGTCCATAAGAAGGCTTGCAAATTTCCTGTCTAGGGAGCTCAACATAAGGCCGAGGATGATCGGAGCCGAGGAGCATCTTGACAGATTTTCCTCCCAGCTCGGACTTACGCCTGATGTGATCACGCGAGCCAGAAATTTCCTGAGAGGAATGCCGGATCGCATGAGGATGGGAAAGTCTCCAGTCCTCCTCGCGGCGGTTTCGATCTATCTGGCGACCAGGGCATCGGACGAGAGGCTGACGCTCAGGAGGATAGCGGATGTCACGGGCGTGGGCGTTTCAACGATCTCGAAGAATATCTCTTCCATGAGGTCGGGGGGAGAGGTATCACTATCTCTCCCTCCCTAGGATCACCAACGGTTTCTGAAAATCCGCGAAGGTGGAGCCATCCGGTCAGGGCGGCCATGCACGCATCCACCTCATGTCTGCTTTTCATGTCCCCAAATCTGAATCCCATCCGCCTGAGCTCTCTCAGCCAGGCTTCCCGCCTGTTGGTTCCGAAGAGGATCAGCCCCGAAGTTCTTGGGTGGATTTCTATGATCTTGATTTTCCTTAATCTGAGGAGATTTGAGAGCTGAATTCCCCTATTGGTGAGGGAAAGCATGCCGCCGAAGGTCGGAGGGAAAACCCGGAAACCCATTTTTATGAGTTCCACATCGGCCCTCCTCAGGTTTCCGGAACTTGGCATCGTGAGTGGAGCATCAATTGCCACAATGCTCGGGTCCTCTTCTGAACACAGTTCAATTATTTCCTCATCTTCGTGAAGCGTGGCGGTTCTGAACGATCTTCTTGATAGAACCGCGATGCCAGTGTCCCTATTAGGATTTCCAGCGAGGTCTATCCCGACGACCCTCATAGGACCATGAATATTCCGCGTTTAATATAAATCTGGGGAGCGGTATCTAATCATCGGTGGGGCTGTGGTGTAGCTTGGCAGCACGGCAGGCTCCAGTGGACAACGTGGGTCTGCTGACTGATGGATGATGACCCACTGGAGCCGAAGAGACCTGCAAACCCGGGTTCAAATCCTGGCAGCCCCACCAGGATCTTAGGTTCAGGCCATATCTTATGCTCTGAAGGGCCTAAAACAGAAAATACGGTGAATCCAGCAGCTCCCGCCAAGCGATGGCCTCAAAAGGTATTTTAGCCACAAGCCATAAACGGAAAAAGGCGATTGAGTGGCAGAAACCAAGATAAGGTCGATCAGGGCGCGGAGGATATTTGACAGCCGCGGGAATCCAACGGTTGAGGTAGAGGTAGACGTTGGAAGAGGGTGCGTGGGGAGGGCGGCTGCCCCAAGCGGCGCGAGCACAGGCAAGTACGAGGTCGTCGCGTTTCCGCAGGGGGGACCAGAAAAGTCCATAGAGCTGTTGAGGAAGGAGGTCGAGAAAAGGCTCGTTGGGTTCAATGCTGAGGACCAGGAAGGTGTGGACGGAATTCTTCACGAGGTTGATGGCACCTCAAACTTTTCCAGGATAGGGGGAAATGCCGCCGTTGCGGTATCCATGGCGGTGGCAAAGGCCGCTGCCAGAGCGCTTGGCCTGCCGCTTTACAGGTATCTTGGCGGAGAGAAGGCGCGCGATCTCCCGTATCCAATAGGAAATGTCCTCGGAGGAGGAGCGCACGCCGGGAAGATGGCCCCGGACATTCAGGAGTTCATATCCATGCCGAAGGGGGCCAGGAGGTTCGCCGATGCGGTGTTTGCAAATACCAGAGTTCACAAGGCGGTGAGGGCAGGAATAGAGAGGAGGGACAGCACTTTCTCAGGGGGAAAGGGAGATGAGGGCGCCTGGGCACCAAATCTGGACTCCCTGCAGGCAATGGAGGTCCTGGCGGAGGCATGCATCTCAGCGAGCAAGGAGGTCGGATTTGAGGTGAGGCCCTCCCTTGACATAGCCGCAAGCAGCCTGTATGACGAGGAAAAGGGAGTTTACGTCTACGAGAGGGAGGGAAAAACCAGGGATGCCGGGGAGCAGATAGAATTTGTGGTGGAGCTGGTGAGGAAATATGGAGTTTTCTACCTTGAAGATCCGCTGCAGGAAGAGGACTTTGACGGTTTTGCGGAACTTACTCGAAAGGTGGGCAAAAGCTGCTTGGTGTGCGGTGACGACCTCTACGTGACAAATGTAAACCGGATTAAAAGGGGTATAGAGAAAAAGTCGACGAATGCCGTCCTGATAAAGCCAAACCAGATAGGCACTCTGACGGACACCCTCTCAGCTGTCAGGCTGGCGAAGAGGAGCGGCCAAGTCCCGGTGATCTCCCACCGCTCCGGTGAAACGACGGATGAGACGATAGCGCACCTTGCGGTGGGTTGGGGCTGTCCGATGATAAAGACCGGCGCGGTGGGCGGTGAGAGGATGGCGAAGCTCAACGAGCTCATAAGGATAGAGGAGGAACTTGGAGAAAGGGCAAGGATGGCGAGTTTGAGATGAGCGCGGAGTTCGAGGGAGTGGCCAAGCTGGCTGATTTCGATACATATCTCTCAAGCGGGGTTCACATAGGCACGAGACAGAAGACCGGCGCAATGAGGGAGTTCATATACAGGGTTCGCCCGGACGGCCTGTACATAATAGATGTCAGGAAAACCGATGAGCGAATAGCCGTGGCCGGAAAGTTCCTGGCGAGGTTTGATCCTAAGAGGGTCGTGGTGGTTTCCGCCAGGCAGTACGGACAGAGGCCGGCCCAGAAGTTCGCTGAGGTCACAGGAACAACCGCAGTTGTTGGCAGGTTCATTCCGGGAACGTTCACTAACCCAAAGTACAGCGGATACATGGAGGCATCAGCCCTCGTGGCCACGGATCCGCTGGCGGACGAACAGCCCCTCAAGGAGGCAGCGATGACCGGCATACCCGTTGTCGGGCTGTGTGATACCGACAATGAAACAGCGGACATAGACCTCGTCATCCCAACCAACAATAAGGGAAGAAAGGCCCTAGCGCTTGTCTACTGGTTGCTGGCGAGGCAAGTCCTGAGGGAAAGGGGGGCTCTGGCGCCAGACGCACCGTTTGAGGTAAAGGTTGAGGAGTTTGAGACGAAGGCCGTGGGTGAATAGGTTTTGAGGCCTCCAGCCGTGGCGGGCGCGTTTTACGAGGGCAGCAGGGACGGCCTGCTCAGGCAGATAGAGTGGTGTTACAGGCACGAACATGGTCCGGGTGAGATACCCTCAATCGTCCAGGGCTCCAGAAGATTGGTTGCTCTCGTTTCTCCCCACGCCGGGTATATGTACTCCGGCCCAGTGGCGGCCCACGGCTTCTCAGAGCTCGCTGGAGACGGCAGGCCCGGCAGCATTGTGGTCATCGGACCGAATCACACTGGGATGGGCTCCGGGGTTGCAGTTTCTATCTCCGGCAGGTGGAAAACACCTCTGGGGGCGGTCGAGCTCGATGAGGCGCTGGGCAGAAGGATCATGGCTAAATCCGATATATTTGACGTCGACGATGGTGCTCATCTCCATGAGCATTCCATAGAGGTTCAGCTGCCCTTCCTTCAACACCTCTTCGGCGAGCTGAAGATAGTTCCGATATGCATGATGATGCAGGATCCGGAGACAGCTAGGGAGGTTGGCGAGGCAATAGCGGGTGGGGCCTCCGGAACCGATGTGTTCATCATAGCATCCTCAGATTTCACGCACTATGAGCCGCGCGATTCCGCACATGCGAAGGACAGGGCTGTGATAGAAAAAATACTTGAGCTCGATCCCGACGGAATGATGGATGTGGTGGAGGAGAAAAATGTCACAATGTGCGGACCCGGTCCGGTGTACGCAGCCCTGTGGGCGGCAAAGAGGCTTGGAGCCAAGAGGGCCAAGCTGCTCAAGTACGCGACCAGCGGTGACACGGGCCCGCCGATGGAAGAGGTTGTGGGCTACGCTTCCATATCGATAAGAAGGTGAATCGAGAGTTGAGGATAGTTGTCAAGTTCGGCGGGAGCGCGATAACGGACAAGGGCAGAAGGTTCTCGGTGAGGAGGCGCATCCTGCACCGCCTGGCCGGGGAGGTTGCAGGCATCGATGCGGAGCTTGTCATAGTTCACGGTGGGGGATCCTTTGGGCATCCCCTGGCGAAGAAATACAGCCTTGCGGAGGGATACAGGAGTCCAGGGCAGCTGGTTGGGGCTTCCCTCACGCACTCCGCGATGGTGAGGCTCAATGAGATCGTTATAGAGGCGCTTAGGAAAAGGGGAATCCCGGCATTCCCGGTTCAGCCCTCCTCTTGCATGGTGGTCAGCAATGGAAGGATAAGGTCGGCAGAGCTGGCTCCGGTGAGGAAGATGCTGGAGCTGGGGATGGTCCCCGTGATGTATGGGGATGTCGTGCCAGACATGGAGCGTGGCCTCTCCATACTCTCCGGAGATCACATCGTGACCAGGCTGGCGCTGGAGCTGGGAGCCTCAAGGGTTGTTCTGGGTGTTGATGTGGACGGCGTTTACACAGCAGATCCAAAAACCGATGAAAACGCAGAGCTCATCCCGGTCATAACCCCCAAAAACGTGCCGCATATAGGCAGGATAAAAGCCATGGACGTAACAGGAGGAATGGGTAGAAAGGTCATGGAGCTGGTTGATCTGGCAAGGAGGGGCATAGAATCCCAAATTGTTAACGCCTTGAGGCCCGGGGCCCTTCGGGAGGCGCTGAAGGGAAACAGAGAGATAGGGACGCTGATAAGGGCGTGAGCTAATGAAGGGAAGGACCGCAGAGAGGAAGAACGACCACATTCGAATATGCCTGAAGAGGGACGTAGAGAGCTTCATGAAGGGAACCGGGTTCGAGGACATAGAGCTCGTGCACGTGGCGGCTCCGGAGCTTGATTTCGATGAGATAGACATCGGCACCACATTTCTTGGAAGAAAGCTGAGGGCGCCTTTAATGCTTACCGCCATGACAGGCGGAAGCGAGCTTGGAAGAACCCTCAACAGGAGGATGGCAGCCGTTGCCCAGAGGTTCGGGATAGCGTTCTGCGTGGGCAGCCAGAGGGCCGCGCTTGAGAACCCGAAACTTGCAAGGACTTATGCCGTGAGGGACGTTGCACCTGATGTCTTCCTGGTGGGAAACCTGGGGTTCTCCCAGCTGTCTGAAGGTTACGGGGTGAAGGAGGTAAAGGCGGCTGTTGACATGATAAGCGCGAATGCCATCTCGCTGCACATGAACCCGCTTCAGGAGCTAATACAACCGGAGGGTGAGCCCAGATACAGGGAGGCGATGAGAAAGCTCTCCTCGGTCTGCAGAGGTCTCGAATATCCGGTGATAATAAAGGAGACGGGCTGCGGCATCAGCGCAGGTGTTGCGAAAAAGCTGGTCGCGGCCGGGGCATCGGCCATAGATGTCAGCGGTGCCGGAGGGACATCATGGGCAGGCGTTGAGACTTACAGGAGAAAGGCTCCAGATGCAGGAATAGCCTTCTGGGACTGGGGCATACCCACCGCAGTGAGCACGCTGGAGGTATGCAGCGCGGTTGACATACCTGTGATTTCAAGCGGCGGGATAAGATCCGGTCTAGATGCCGCAAAGGCGATAGCGCTGGGCGCGGATTTGGTCGGGGTGGCTCTTCCTGCGCTCCGGGCTGCGGCATCCAAGAGAGGGGAACTGGAAAGGTTAGTGCAAAACTTCCTGTTCGGGCTCAAGGCGGCGATGTTCCTCACTGAGTGCAGGAGGATAGAGGAGCTGAGGAGCGTTCCATTGGTGGTCCTTGGAAGAACCAGGCAGTGGATGGAGTCCAGAGGAATCGACGTTAGGAGCGTGGAGGAGGGCAGAGATTGAGCGTTGAAATACTCCCGGTGGGCGGCCTCGGAGAGGTCGGAAAGAACATGACCGCCATCGGCCTGGATGGGAGATACGTCATCGTTGACATGGGAATAAGGCTCGACAGCATCATGGCGTTTGAGGACGCTAACATAGGGGAGATGGGAAAGGAGGAACTGATAAGCATAAACGGAATACCGGACGATTCCGTGCTCAGGGGACGCAGGGTTTCCGCGATACTGCTCACACACGGCCATCTGGATCATGTTGGGGCGGTGGGAAAGCTGGCGAGTTCATACAGGGCGCCAATTTACGGCACCCCGTTCACTATGGAGATAACGAAGAGGCTGCTGAGGGAGGAGCGCAGCGCGCACCTGAGCAACGAGTTCATATCGGTTGAGCCGGGGGACGCGATAAGGGTGGATGGTATAGAGGTGGAGTTCCTCAGAGTCACCCACAGCATACTTCATACGGCCGCGCTTCTGATCGGCGACGGGAGTTCCCGTGTTCTCTGCGCCACGGATTTCAAGCTGGATGAGGAGCCGATCCTGGGATACACAACCGACAGGAGGAGACTGTCCGAGATAGGAAAGGAAGGATTGCTCGCAGCCCTCGTTGGAACGGTGAGAGTCGATGAGCAGGGTCCAACTCCGTCCGAGAGGTGGGTAAGGGACAGGCTGAGGGAGGTCATGAAGGAGGCAATGGCGACCAGCGGACTGGTAATCGTCACCACTTTTTCCTCGCACATAGTGAGGCTGAAGTCCATAGTCGACATAGCGCTTGAGCTCGGGCGCATGCCAGTGATGGTTGGTAGATCACTGAGAAACTACTGCACGGCCGCGCTGGATCTGGGCATGGTGGAGTTCCCCAGCGACATGCCGATCCACGGAAGGCCGAATGCGGTTCAGAACCTCATGAAGAGGGTGCAGGCATCGAAGGGGGACTACGTCCTGTTATGCACCGGCCATCAGGGCGAGCCGACCTCCGTTCTCACCCGGATAGCGGACAGACAGCTCCCAATAACGATCTCCCCCGGGGATGAGGTCATATTTTCGGCGAGCGTCATCCCAAACCCGATAAACGAGTCAAATCGCGCCCTGCTGGAGACCAAGCTCAGGGCACAGGGAGCGCACATATACAGGGATGTGCACGCCTCCGGGCACGCCGGCAGGGTGGACACGGAGGAGTTCCTCAGGATGATCAGACCGGAGCACCTGATACCCTCCCACGGGACCTCAGACAAGCTGAGGCGCATGGTTGAGATATCCATGGGGCTCGGATATCCCCCTGGAAACGTTCATCAGCTCAGAAACGGAACCTCCTTGGTTCTGGGTGATTGAGTTGGAGGTGCTGAAGTATCTCGCAAAAAGGGCGAGGATGGTGGAGCGGGAGATAGACCGCTGGATGCCGGCGGACGTTTCACCGGAGGAGCTGGCGAGGGCAAGCAGACACCTCATAGAGGCAGGTGGAAAGAGGCTCCGTCCGTGTCTGGTGCTTACGGCCTGCGAGGCGGTCGGCGGGAGGGCAGAGGACGCGATCGAAGCGGCAGCGGCAGTGGAGATGCTGCACAACTTCACGCTCATCCACGACGACATAATGGACAGGGACGAGTTCAGGCGCAATGTGAAAACCGTCCACGCCGTCTGGGGAGAGCCCATGGCGATAATAGCGGGGGATGCCCTCTTCGCCAGAGTTTTCAGCGCTGTCGCGGAAAACGCCAGAAGGCTGGGCCTCGGCGGAAAGGAGGTCGCGGAGGCGCTCACGACCGTGAGCGAGGCGAGCTTTGAGGTGTGCAGGGGGCAGGCGATGGACATGCTGTTTGAGAAACGCGGTGAGGTGAGCGAGGAGGAATACATGGCGATGGTCAGAGGCAAAACCGGCGCGCTCACATGTGCCTCGACCAAGCTGGGTGCCCTTCTGGGTCGGGGAAGCAGGTCCCAGGTCGCTGCCCTCTCGGAATACGGAAGGCTGATCGGGATGGCATTTCAGATACAGGACGATGTCCTGGGCCTGCTGGGAAAGGAGGAGAAGTTCGGAAAGCCGATAGGGAGCGACCTCAGGGAGGGCAAGAAAACCCTGATACTCATAAGGGCACTTTCAACGGCAGGCGGACGGGACAGGGAGGCGATCATGAGGGTTCTGGGAAACAGGAATGCCAAGAAGTCGGAAATAGCAGCGGCAATAAACGCGCTGAGGAGGACAGGGGCGGTTGATTATGCGTCCAGGAAGGCCGCTGGGCTTGTGGGGAGGGCCAAGGCTAGGCTCAAGGCACTCCCTGATTCCGTGCCGAAAAGGGCCCTGCTTGGGATCGCGGATTTTGTGATATCGAGGGAATTTTAGTACCGCACCGTAGGCTTATTTTGCACGGCCGAGAGGTAAAGATGGGTTGGGATGGAGGATCTGAGGAGACAGGCCCTCCGGTGGGCTCTCGTTAACGCACTCGAGCACGGCGGAAGGGCAAGTACAAAGGCAGTTCTCGGCAAGCTGTTTGCCTCGTTTCCAGGAATCAAGGATAGGATACAGGAGGTATCCAGGCTTGTGGATGATGTGGTCTCCGAGGTGAACTCTTTGAATAGGGAGGAACAGGAGCTTCAGCTCAGCATCCTCGGCAGACCGGAGAAGGGGGCGCGCGAGGAGAGGAGGGAGCATGCAGAGCTGCCGGACGTTGAGAAGTGGGGCAGGGTGGTGACAAGGTTTGCCCCGAATCCAAACGGCCCCCTTCACCTCGGCCACATCAGGACAGCGCTCCTCAGCCACTTTTATGCGAGAAGGCACGGGGGGAAGTTCATATTGAGGTTCGAGGACACAAACCCGGAGAACGCACTCCTTGAGATGTACGATCGGATAAGAGCGGACCTCAGGTGGATGGGAATAGAGTGGGATGAGGAGCACGTGCAGTCTGACAGGATGGAGCTCTATTATGATCACGCCAGAACGCTTCTGGAGGGCGGAAAGGCCTATGTATGCGTCTGCGATGTTGAGAGCTTCAGGAGGCTGAGGGACGGGAGAAAACCCTGTCCCTGCCGCGGGCTGGAGCCTGAGGAACATCTTCAGAGATGGGAGCAGATGGTGTCGGGAAGGATATCGAAGGGAGGGGGGGTGGTGAGAATAAAAACTGATCTCGATCATCCAAATCCGGCAGTTAGGGACTGGCCGGCGCTTAGGCCTGTCAGCAAACCCCATCCGCGGGTGGGCAGCAGATACCTCGTCTGGCCGCTGTACAATTTTTCCGCGGCCATAGACGATCACGAGATGGGGATAACGCATATACTGAGGGGAAAAGAGCACGAGGTGAATGAGGAGAGGCAGAGGACACTGTACGCGCACATGGGCTGGGAGTACCCAACCGCGGTTCAGCACGGAAGGCTTTCGATGCCGGGCACGGCCCTAAGCAAGACGCAGATGATGGCCGCGATAAGGAGGGGCGAGCTCTCCGGATACGATGACGTGAGGCTCGCGACCGTGGCGGCCCTCAGGAGGAGGGGTTTTTCCCCAGAGGCCATAAGGTCCCTCATTATGGACATAGGGCTGACTCTGGTTGATTCCTCCCTGAGCTGGGAGACGCTGTATGCGTACAACAGAAAGGCGATCGATGATGTTGCTCACAGGTACTTCTTCGTGCCTTCACCGGTAAAGCTCGAGGTTTCCGGCATGCCCGAAATGAAGGAGATAAGGTTGCGCCTTCACCCTGGAAAACCGGAGGCTGGGGAGAGAATAATTCCGATAATGAGGAAGGATGGCCTTGGAGTTTTCTACGTCCCGTCTTCCGATGTTAAAAGGTTGAGCGTGGGAGATGCTTTCAGGCTTAAGGATCTCATGAACATCAGAATCGCGAAAATGGGCGCGGAGATGGAGGGAAAATATGAGGGGGCGGAGGTTCTGGATCTTCCAAAGATTCAGTGGGTTTCAGCTGGCGCTGTGCGGATCGAGGTGCTCAAACCGGATGGGAGGCTGGAGACAGGCCTTGCAGAACCCGCTGTTGGCGGCCTCCAAGTTGGCAGCGTTGTGCAGTTCGAGAGATACGGTTTCGTGAGGGTGGAGTCGCTCAAGCCGATCATCAGGGCCGTATATGCGCACAGATAAAAACGGGCATACACAACCCTTTTTAGGGGGCAGGTTTCTATTTCAAAACCGGGGCTCAAACCCCAATGAGTGATGAGGTAAAAACCGAAGGAGGGATTGTGTGCCGAAGTCAGCGTATGTGAGGTTTGAGGTTCCGAAGGACCTCGCCGAGAAGGCATATGAGGCCGTGGAGCGCGCCAGAAGCAGCGGAAAGCTGAGAAGGGGCGTCAACGAGGCGACCAAGGCGATTGAGCGAAAACAGGCGGCTCTGGTTGTGATAGCCGAGGATGTGGATCCGCCGGAGGTAGTGGCCCATTTGCCCCCTCTTTGCGACGAGAAGGGCATTGCCTATATCTATGTTCCATCAAAGCGTGAGCTTGGTGCGGCAGCCGGGATAGAGGTTGGATGCTCTGCGGTCGCGATCTCAGCGCCGGGCGAGGCCGAGGAGCTGGTGAAGGAGATCGTTGCGAAGGTCAAGGAACTCAAAAAGTGAGCTGAATGCCTGGCGAGGAAGTGAGCTATCCCGCGGAGGTAATTGAGATAAGGGCACGCACAGGGGTCACCGGGGAGATCCTCCAGGTGAAGTGCAGGATACTCGAGGGAAGGGACAAGGGCAGGATAATCACAAGGAATGTCAAGGGACCGGTCAGGGTGGGGGACATATTGATGTTGAGGGAGACCGAGAGGGAAGCGAGGGAAATAAGGGTGCCCTAGATGCCGATCGCGAGGAAGTGTTCTTTCTGCGGCGGGAGGATCGAGCCCGGGAGCGGGCTGATGTTCGTGCGCAGGGACGGATCGATAAACTATTTTTGCTCCTCGAAGTGCGAGAGGAACATGGGGCTCGGGAGAAAGCCTCACAGGGTGAGGTGGACCGAGAGATACAGGAGGATGAAGGGGAAGGAATGAGCGAGAGAACCCTGGTCGTGATAAAACCGGATGGCGTCAGAAAGGGGCTGGTGGACGAGATAAAGAGGAGAATAGAGGGAGCCGGCCTGAGGATAACTGCAGAGATGGTGACTAGGCTTTCCAGGGGGACCGCTGAGAAGCTCTACGAGCCCCATCGTGGCAGGGACTTCTTCGGTCCGCTAGTTGAGTTCATGATCTCTGGGGATGTTGTCGTGATGAGGGTGGAGGGAGATCGGGCTATATCCAGGATGAGGGAGATATCTGGGAATACGGATCCAAGGCTGGCCCCCGAGAACACCATACGGGGAAGATTTGGCACTACGGTCAGGGAGAATGTGATCCACTCCTCCGATTCGCCTGAGACAGCGGAAAGGGAGCTTGCTATATTTTTCCGCGGCAAATGAAAAGAAAAATATAAAAGGAAAAAGGAAAAGCCGACGGAGGGAACCATGACCATATGTTCGGAATGCGGCAGGGAATGTCCGGATGAAGAGATAGTGAAGTGCAGGGAGTGCGGGAGGCCATACTGTGCCGAGTGCGCTGAGGCAGAGGACTCGATGAGTGAGCTCGGGATCTGCCCAGATTGTGAGGAGACCTGGGAAGCAACGGATGAGGAAGAGGAATGAAAACAGGGTCCCCTGTTTTTGTCCGGTGACCTCTCCCCCAAACCAGCTTAACCACGTCCCTTAGTTATAGGACACTTATGTTAGAGCTAGATGAGGGGTTCAATTTGGGCTTGCTTGATATATGGGGCATATGCAAGCAGATGAAAATCCCGTCACAGAGCGGCAATACGAGCTATGAGCCAATCTTAACTAAACATGGAGGGGAGATCGAAATATGGTATAAAACCGGTCCTGGACAGTTTATTTCTCATCCTTTTAGAGTACAAAGGTTCATTCCCCTACATAGGAAAACCTTTCAGGCTTTCGGGTTAATACAGGCTGAATCCACCAAAAAATTGAAGCACGTTTCTTTTGATTTCTCCAACATTATACCAGAAGTGGTTCGGTTTATTATGGATTATTTTGAGGAGATTTGGGGGATCAGTAGGAAAAATTGGAAAGTATATGTGGAGTACTGGAGAGGCAAACCCAGCGATTTCAAAAAGAAAGGGATAATCAGATTTTGGGCCCATCAACTCTCAGTCAGCGAGTGGCAAATTAAAGTTCGAGTTGGAAAGGAAACACGATTCAGCAGGCGAGCAGCCGTGTTTGGAACAGCGGCAATTCGTTTAAACAGCAGGATAGCCCAGACGCTGATAATGACGGTACTCGACCGGATTAAAACCTTGGCAGAAAGCGATTCCCGAGCAGCTGGAGCGTATTTATGTGGGCTCTTGGCCGGGGACGGTGTCGTGCTAGAATACAAAGGCATATTTACTGCGGTGGGACTCTCCTTTAACCCTCATTCGGATGAGCTTGAGCATTATACGAAGGTTCTTGCCACGGCAGGTGTTCATATTGAAAAAGAAAAGTTGGCCCGCAGTGGGGCAAAGGTAATGTACTTCACCCATTGGCGTGATTCCATCGCCCTATTGAAAGCGTCCGATGGGTACCTGTTTTTGCCCCACCGAAGGAACGCAGTTAGGTTTTACAAAGGTTTCCTGTATAACCAGTACATACGTCCACTCCTAAGGTTAAGAGTATTCAAAGAGCGTCAGTTGACAGCTAGAGAATTTGCAAGACTTGTAGGTATTTGTAAACGGACGGCAAACCTTGGCTTAAACCGTTGCGTCAACCTTGGTTTTCTGGGAATTAACGGAAAAGGCACGACCTCCTCACCCTTCCGGTTTTATTTAACTGAGGGAGGAAGAATGTTTCTTGAGGTCGTGAATAAAATTGAGCGTTTGAGGTGTGAGCTAGATGGGAAGGCTTCGATGCCCGATTGTTGCAACGATG
Source organism: Hadarchaeales archaeon (SeqCode) (assembly GCA_038851565.1). Taxonomy (GTDB): domain Archaea; phylum Hadarchaeota; class Hadarchaeia; order Hadarchaeales; family Hadarchaeaceae; genus JAWCKV01. The sequence continues at coordinate 23,024 of JAWCKV010000006.1, forward strand.
GGACAGGTGGATGCAGGGAAAACAACACTGCTTGACACAATTAGGGGCACCACCGTTGCATTCAGGGAGCCCGGACAGATAACTCAGGCAATTGGGGCTTCAGAGGTCCCCGCCCAGGTGATCAAGAAGGTTTGCGGCAAGCTCATCGATACGTTCAAAATAAAGCTAACAATCCCAGGACTCCTTTTCATAGATACACCCGGCCACGAGGCATTCGCCAATCTCCGTCGTCGGGGAGGCGCTCTGGCAGACCTCGCCATCCTCGTCGTGGACATCAAAGAGGGTTTTATGCCTCAGACGCTAGAATCCCTCGAGATATTGAAAATATACAAGACACCGTTCATGCTCGCCGCCAACAAGATCGACCTCATCCCGGGCTGGCGATCAACTCCGAAATCGTGTTTCTTAGACTCCTTTACGAACCAATATCCCAAAGTTCAGCAGGCGCTTGACGGCAAAGTTTATGAGCTGGTAGGCAAGATGCACGAACTTGGCTTTGAATCAGAGCGCTTTGACAGGGTGAGCGACTTCCGGAGGCAGGTCTCGATTGTTCCTACAAGCGCCAAGACGGGGGAGGGAGTGCCCGAGGTGCTCGCGGTGCTCGCTGGACTCGCACAGCGCTTTCTTGAGAAAGAACTAACGGTAGAGGTGAAGGGTCCAGCGCGCGGGACGGTGCTGGAGGTAAAGGAGGAGGTTGGACTCGGCAAGACAATAGATGTCATTGTTTACGATGGCACGCTCGCGAAGGGGGATTTTTTCGCCGTCGGAGGTCTTGACAAAGTTATAACCTCCAAGGTTCGTGCGCTACTTCAACCAAAGCCGCTTGACGAGATACGGGATCCGGAGGACCGATTCAATCCAGTCGAGAGAGTGTATGCGGCGGCAGGCGTCAAGGTGGTCGCTCCGGGTCTGGAGGGAGTGGTGGCTGGTGCCCCGCTGTTGGTTATTCGTGACATATCTGAGGCTGAGAAGCTGTGGCAGGAGATGCAGGATGAACTTGAACGGATCAGAATAAGCGCGGACATAAATGGAGTTGTGGTGAGGGCAGATGCCCTAGGCTCGCTGGAGGCCCTCGTGGGGCAGCTACAGGCGAGGGGCATACCCATCCGACGCGCCGATGTTGGGGATGTTTCAAGGCGCGATGTGGTCGAGGCAGTAACCGTTGCCAAAAGTGACCCATCGCTTGCAGTCGTGCTCGCATTCAGGGTGAAAATTCTGCCAGATGCACAAATGGAGGCCGAACGCGAGGGAATACCTATCCTGCATGAAGAAATAATCTACCGGTTACTGGAGGGATACGAGAAATGGGCAAAGCAAAAGCGCGATGAACTGAGGGAAATGAAGCTAGCCGGGTATGTGAGGCCGGCCAAGATCCTGGTGAAGCCCGGATACATCTTCAGGAGGAGCGACCCGGCGATCGTCGGTGTGGACGTTTTGGGCGGCGTGCTCAGGCCAAAGGCCCCGTTGATGCGCTCCGACGGCAAGCCGGTCGGGACGGTCAGGGAGATCCAGAGGGAAAAAAGGCCCGTGACAGAGGCCAGGATTGGCGAGGAGCTTGCGGTTTCAATAGATGGGCCCCTCGTCGGGAGGCATTTCGATGAGGGAGACGTGCTGTACACGGACATCCTCAGGGATCAGGTCCTCGCGCTCAGGAGGGATCTCAAGGACATGTTGAGTGGGGATGAGCTCTCGGTGCTCGATGAGATAGTATCGATAAAGCAGAGGCGGGATCCAACCTTCGGAGTGATGTAGGCCTCGAAAGATTTTTATAATGGCCGCTGTGAATTGAGTTGATTCCGGGTGGTCGCTTGAACATCGAGTTTCTCATCCCACTAGCAGGGCTTGTGGCTATCGTGGCTGCCGCTATCTCCGCGCGTCTTGTTCTAAAGGAGGATCAGGGACCCCAGCGGGTGAGGGAGATCGCCGGGGCAATTCAGGAGGGCGCGAGCGCCTACCTCAAGAGACAGTACACCTCAATATGGATCTTTACGATAATAGTGGCCGCACTGCTTTTTTTCATACCGGCGTGGGGCTGGCAGGCATCGCTGGCGTTCCTTGCCGGAGCGGCTTGCTCGACGGTCTCCGGTTTCGTGGGCATGAATGTCGCTGTCAGGGCCAATTCAAGGACCGCAAATGCAGCTACCAAGGGGATAAACACCGCCCTCAAGGTCGCGTTTCGTGGCGGTCTGGTGATGGGCATGACAGTGGTTGGGGTCGGAGTGCTCGGCGTCATCCTCTTCTACTACGTCTTCGGTGTGCCGGCTCTGATAATGCCTTACGGCTTTGGGGCGAGCTTCGTCGCGCTGTTTGCCAGGGTTGGCGGCGGGATATACACCAAAACCGCGGACGTTGGAGCTGACCTGGTGGGAAAGGTTGAAGCCGGAATTCCGGAGGACGATCCGAGGAATCCTGCGGTGATAGCGGATAACGTTGGGGATAATGTTGGAGATGTTGCGGGGATGGGGGCGGATCTCTTCGAGTCCTACGTCGCCAGCATAATCGCCGCCATGATCGTCGGCGTCACGGTTCAGATGACATACGGAGCCTCAGCCGTTATGTTTCCCCTCTGGGTGGCTGCAGCAGGGATATTTGCCTCCATAATTGGGGTTCTCTTCGTCAGGGTGAAGAAGGGGAAGGACCCGAGCCGTGCCCTCAATAACGCGAGCATAGGAACCATTGTCCTGACCGCGATCGGTTCGGCCCTCATGGCATTTTACATGTTTGGTCCTGAGAGGTGGGTTGGACTTTTCGTCGCTGTTCTCTCCGGGCTCATATCCGGTCTCGTGGTGGGGCTTACCTCAGACTATTTCACGAATAGAATGTACTCTCCCGCTAGGTTCGTGGCGAGATCACACCAATCCGGCGCGGCCGTGGGCCTTCTGAACGGCTTCTCAATAGGGCTCGCAAGCGTCGTGCTACCAATCCTGGCGATATCGATATCGGTGGTCATATCATATACGGTGCTGGGCGGCGGGGCGGCCGGACTTTATGGAATATGCCTCGCGGGAGTTGGCATGCTTTCGGTCACCGGCATGATAGTATCATCGGATGCGTATGGCCCCATAGCGGATAACGCAGGCGGAATAGTTGAGCAGTCAAAGATGCCGGAAAAAATAAGGACGGTCACGGACACGCTGGACTCGGTTGGGAACACCACAAAGGCCATCTGCAAGGGGTTTGCCATAGGTTCAGCTGCCCTGACAGCCATAGCGCTTTTCGCGACGTACACCTCGCCCAACTTCGCAAATTTGGGCCAGCTTAACCTCATGGATCCCAGCGTTCTGGCCGGCGTCTTCCTCGGGGCGGCCACGGTGGCCCTGTTCTGTGCCCTGACGATCCTCGCGGTTGGGAGGAATTCCTTCAGGATGGTGGAGGAGGTGCGCAGGCAGTTCAGGGAGATAAAGGGCCTGATGCAGGGGAAGGCGAGGCCGGACTACGCGCGCTGCGTTGGCATAGCGACAAGTGGCGCCCTGAGGGAGCTGGTCATTCCGAGCGTGCTTGCCCTCATAATCCCGATCGGGGTTGGATTTTTGCTCGGTAAGGCGGCCCTCGGAGGGTTCCTCGCGGGGAGCGTGGGGGTCGGCCTTGTGTTCGCGCTTCTCATGGCAAACGCGGGCGCTGTATGGGACAACGCTAAGAAGTACGTGGAGCTCGGCAACTTCGGGGGGAAGGGATCCAAAACTCACGCAGCGGCTGTTATAGGAGATACAGTAGGCGACCCCTTCAAGGACACAGCAGGCCCGTCAATCAACATATTGATAAAGCTCATGTCATGGGTGGCGCTGATCTGCGCGCCCCTCCTGATGTTTTGATGTACCTATTCTGTGACCCTTGGAAAAGGTTTTATGAGCGCCGAATGAATAAGGTTGATTTCGAGGTGGACACATGCCGTTCAAGGTCGTGATATCGGATCCCGAATCCGGGAAGAGTTACCAAGTGGAGGTGAGAGACCCGGAGTCCAGGAAGCTGATAGGGCTCAAGATCGGCGACTCATTCGGCGGAGATCTGGTCGGGCTGCCGGGATACGAGCTTCAGATCACCGGGGGAACAGATCGCGATGGGTTCCCGATGAGGCCGGACATCGCAGGGACCGGAAGGGTCAGCGTCCTTCTGGCCGGGGGCACGGGTTTCTCCCCCAGAAGGAAGGGAGAACGAAGGAGGAAGAGAGTGAGGGGATCCAGGATCTCCGAGGCCATAGTTCAGGTGAACGCTAAAATAGCCAAGAGAGGCGAAAAGCCGGCGGAGGAGTTGCTTGGAGTCAAGGAAAAGAGCGAGGAGAAGAAGTGACCCACACTTGATTTTTAAGAGTTCCGTGCGAAATCTTTCCGTGGTGTCGAGATGCCCCAGGCGTCTGTGAACATAGGCCTTGTGGGTCACGTGGACCACGGGAAGACAACCCTCACAGAGGCCCTTTCTGGAGTATGGACGGATGTCCACAGCGAGGAGATACGCAGGGGGATCTCGATAAAGCTTGGGTATGCAGACACGTCCTTCATGCAGTGCACACAGTGCGGCAGGTACAGCACAAAGAAAAAATGCCCGTACTGCGGGGAGAAAACGGAGTTCAGGCGCAGGGTCTCCTTCGTGGATTCACCTGGACACGAGATGCTGATGGCCACCATGCTCTCCGGTGCGGCGCTGATGGACGGGGCCCTTCTCGTGATCGCTGCTAACGAGCAGTGCCCCCAGCCACAGACCAAGGAGCACCTGATGGCTCTAGACATAGTTGGCGTGGGGAATCTTGTGGTCGTGCAGAACAAGATAGAGCTTGCTCCCAAGGAGAGGGTGCTGGAGAACTACAGGCAGATAAGGGAGTTCCTGTCGAATACTCCCTACAGGGACGCACCTATCATCCCAGTTTCCGCGATTCACAGGGCAAACCTGGACAGGCTCATAGAGGCGATAGAGAGACACATTCCGACCCCCAGACGAAATCCGGATGCCCCACCGCTGATGTACGTGGCGCGTTCGTTTGATGTCAACCTCCCAGGAACTAGGCCCGAGGAGCTGAAGGGAGGGGTGGTGGGAGGCTCGCTGATGCGTGGAAAGCTATGCGTGGGCGATGAGATAGAGATAAGGCCCGGGCTCAGGACATCCCAGGAGGGAAGACAGGCGTGGAAGCCGCTGACGTCAAGGATAGTGGGCCTCAGGGCCATGGACAGCCAGCTCAGGGAGGCCTTTCCGGGAGGGCTGATAGGCGTCGGGACTGTGCTGGATCCTTTTTTCACCAAGGGGGACTCGCTTGTGGGGTCAGTGGTGGGTCACCCCGGTGAGCTTCCTGAGGTGAGGGATGCCCTTGAGATGGAGATACACCTCATGGAGCGGGTGGTGGGGATGGCAGAGGAGCTGGAGGTGAAGCCGCTTGCTATAGGGGAGCCACTTGTGGTGAACGTGGGAACCGCTACCACGGTTGGAACGGTGGCGACCGCAAGAAAGGAGCTTACGGTTCTTAGGCTGAAGCATCCAATATGCGCGGAGGGCGGCGCAAGGGCGGCCATCAGCAGGAGGGTCTCCGGAAGGTGGAGGCTGATCGGGTACGGCGTGATAAAGTGATGAACTGATGAAGATAGTTGTTGACACGAGCTTCATAATGGCCCAGGGCCTATACGGGGTGGATTTGGTGGGTGAGCTGGAGAGGGTCGTTGAGGGAAAATTTGAGCTCATAGTGCCTTCCCGGGTTATAGAGGAGCTGAAGAACCTGGCAGAGAAAGGAAGCCCCAGGGAGAGAGCCGCTGCCAGGATTGGGCTCGACCTCATCTCCGGCGCCAGGGTTGTGGAGGCCACCGGGTCGACGGATGAGGCGATCTTCAGGATGGCGGTGGAAAATGGGTGGGCGGTCGGCACGAACGATCGCAACCTCAGAATGAGGCTGAGGAGAGGCGGCATAACTGTCATATACCTGAGGGGGCTTTCACATCTTGAGATGTCAGGAGGACCTCATGCCGACCCTTTATAAGGAGAGGTACAAAAGAAAAAGGATGTAAGTTCGGGGCTGACAGCATGGGATTCAAGATAATAACAGTGGAGGATACGGTGCGGGTCCCCCCAAACAGATTCTCAGAGCCCACGGAGGAGGTGATACTGGATGTCCTGCGCAAGAACTACGAGGGAGTCACGGACAAGGACGTGGGCGTGATACTTGCGGTAACAGAGCTCAAGGACGTCGGAGTGGGGAGGGTGATAATGGGTGACGGCGCGAGCTATCACGATGTTGTGTTCGAGGCGCTTGTGTACAAGCCTGAGGTCAATGAGCTCGTCATGGGTGAGGTGGTCGAGATAGTGGAGTTCGGGGCCTTCCTGAGGATAGGACCTGTTGATGGGCTCGTGCACGTTTCTCAGGTCATGGACGATTTCGTCGGATACGACAAGAAGAAGGGCGTGCTCTACGGAAAGGAGTCAAAGAGAACCCTCAAGGAGGGGGACAGGGTCATAGCCAGGATAGTCAGCGTCAGCCTCAGGCGCGGGGCGAAGGGAGAGAAGATAGGGCTGACGATGCGCCAGCCGGGCCTGGGGAAGCTGGAGTGGCTTGAGGAGAAAAAGGAGGGTTAGGCGGTGACCGAAAAGGTGTGCAGGAAATGCAAGCTGGTGACCGATGAGAAGACCTGCCCAAACTGCGGCGGAAGCTCATTTTCGACCGACTGGACCGGCTATGTGGTCATACTGGATCCATCCGGTTCTGAGATCGCCCAGAGGCTCGGAGTGTCAAAACCGGGAAGGTACGCCTTGAAGGTAAGATGACCCTGATCTTAACCCTGGGAAGGCGAACGCATGGAAAGGGACGAGGTGATCAGGGCCCTTCGTGAAGCGGGATGCTCAAGGGAGGTCGTGGCGCACTGTCTGGCGGTCGAGAGAGTTGCCGTGAAGCTTGCCGAAGAAATAGCAGCCAGGGGTCACAGGGTGAACAGGAGGCTGGTGAGCCTCGGCGCGCTTGCCCACGATATAGGGCGCTCCCAGACGCACGGGATAGAGCACGGTGTCAGGGGTGCGGAAATTCTGAGGAGGATGGGGATGGATGAGCTCTCGCGCTTCGCGGAGAGGCACATCGGCGCAGGGATACCAGCTGATGAGGCGGGGACTCTCGGCCTCCCAAAAAGGGATTTCGTGCCCAATACGGTTGAGGAGAAGATCGTGGCATACGCTGACAAGCTTGTCGACGGGAGGAGGATAATCCCCTACGACAGGGCTCTTGAGAGGTTCAGGATGGAGTTCGGCCCCACCCATCCCGCGGTTGGCCGTCTGGAGCAACTCCATGCGGATATCGAGAGGCTGCGCTCCGGCTCATCTTAGCCTCGGGATGGTTTCCATCACAAAAATTTCGTCAGCGTGAGCGCTCACGTTGTCACATACGAGCTGGCCGCCGGCCCAAAGTTGGTTTCTGAAGGTCGAGGCTGATGCCTTCATCCTTATCCTGAACTCATTTTCGGCCCTCCAGACCACAACCACAACGTCGTTGAAGTCCGGATTCCACCTCTCACCGTTCTCCCACCTCAATTCGTAGTGGTAGTCCTCGAAGTAGTACGCCCACATGTTGGGGGTGAGTGGCTTTATCCTGCACCACGCTTCGTCGTCCGCCGCGGTTTCGTCCACGAACCCGGTTTTCTCAGGATTGAAGTCATATGATTTTACGCTCACGTCATATATCTGAACGTTTTCAGGAGTGGGCGGCAGGATGCCGGGGTCTATATCATCAGGGTGCTTGAAGTCCACGGTCACCGGCTCGTATAAGAAGAATAGCGCCTCCTCGATGGCATTTTCGTGGTTGTCCTCGATGGGATGGTTCTCCTCGGGCGGCTTTCCCCAGGCGCTCAGCAGTATTGCCGAGATAACGGCGATTGCGATGATGACGGGGGCGAAGATCAGGCGCTTTTTCATCACATCATTCTACGATCGGCCGTTATTTAATCAATCCCCCATGAAACGGAGCTGGTGGGCCCGGAGGGAGTCGAACCCTCGGTCTTCACCTTGTAAGGGTGACGTCTTGACCGCTCGACTACGGGCCCGCTTGAAACTCAGCAACCGGCCTTAAACTGGTTCCGATTTGAGATCACAGTCCCTGCAGCACCATGAGAACCTCGAGCACCACAAGGGAGATTATGAGTAGTATGACGAGGAACTCAAGGCTTGTTGCCCTGTGCACATCAACGCGCTCCATGGCCATGGCGTACAGCTCCTGCAGCTGGTCGAGCTTCTTGTCTACCAGAACAAGCCAGTCCCCTATCCTGAACCTCTCGCTCGCGATCCTGTAGAGCTTGCCCAGATACCATTCACCCGTGAACTTCAGGATGTTCCTCAGATCCCCCACGTAGTCCATGACCTCTATCCTGAGCTCTGCCAGATCGCTTG
>JAWCKV010000007.1:0-30005 GCA_038851565.1 Hadarchaeales archaeon (SeqCode)
TGCCATCTCACTGAGGAAAACAATTTCGTAAAGTTAAGAAAACTATACCCCGCGCTGTGGGACCACGCGATGAATCACTTCGGGTTTAAACAAATATGTAAAAAATGTGGGGTAAAAATTGAATGATTTGATTAACACAGGTAAAAAGAGTGAAGCATTTCCCGTTTGGCCGATTATAAACTAAAAACAGTCTTATCCTCCCAACGCTTCAACTCCTTTTCAATAATAAGTTTAAATGGTGCGGGGGGAGGGATTTGAACCCTCAACATTCGGATCTTCAGTCCGACACTCTCCCAGGTTGAGTTACCCCCGCCCATCTAACCTAACAGGATGTCTCTTAAAAAAATTGCCAAGGGTCTTTTTATCGGGAGGAGATTTATCTTCGATGAGAACACAGCTTCACCGCGCCCTCTCCCGCATCCCATCGTACTCCCAGGAGCTGGGGCTGGACCTGCGCAGATCCCATGGCCGCTTCAAGTGGTTCCTCGCGTCCGTTCTGTTCGCGAAGCGCATCTCCGCGGACATAGCGAAGAGGACTTACAGGGAGTTCGAGAGGGAGGGACTCACGACCCCCGACGCGATCCTGCAGGCGGGATGGGACGAGCTCGTCAGGGTTCTGGACGCTGGCGGCTACGTGAGGTACGACTTCTCCACGGCATCCACCCTCCTCGAAACGATGAAGAGGCTAAAGGAGATGGGAGGGCTGGAGCGGATTCACGACGAGGCCAAGGACCCAGCGGACCTGGAAAGGAAGCTGATGGAGCTCAAGGGAGTGGGGCCAACCGCGGTCAACATCTTCCTCAGGGAGCTGAGGGGGATATGGAGGAAGGCCGACCCCAAGCCCTCAGACCTTGCCCTGAAGGTCGCCAGGAGGTTAGGGCTGAAAGACGTGAAGGGCCAAGAATCCCAGCTCGTGAGGATCTCGCTCGAGTTCTGCAAGAGAAGGAAGTGCGGCAAGTGCCCGGTGTCTGAGTGGTGTGGTGAAAGGGCTCGCCCTCAGAGTGACCAGCCCAGGTAGGGAAAACTGGGCCGCTGGGTGCACCCCTGGTGCAAGCCCCTGAGGCGGGCCTAAGCCTCAGTAAAAACAGGGATGTTTCTCATGGGGCAGCGGCCGCCGTTCCCGTTTTAAAAGACCTCTGCCTCAATGGGTTTATACGTATAGAAGTATACTTGTATACGGGTGGAAAGATGGCAACCACGGTAAGGATCGACAAAGAGCACAAACAAAAGCTTGAGCGATTTCTCGCCACTCACATCCTCAGGCGGGGGAAGAAGATCTCCATGCAACAGGCGCTTGGAATGGCCATCGACCATGCGCTGGAGTGCGCGAGGTTCGCAGAAAAACTCGAGAAGTTGCCGCCTCTTGAGGAGGACCCAGCCTGGAAGATGTTTCAAAATCCGGTGCGGACCGGGATCAGGGATCTCTCGGAAAACATCGACAAATACCTCTACGGGGAGTAGATGGCGATCTTTCTTGACACATGTGTTTTGATAGCCGCCAGAAACGCCGATGACAAAAACCATGCGCGGGCAAAGGAGATCATGAGATCTGTGCTTAAGGGAGAGCATGGGGAAATTTACACCTCGGACTATGTGATCGATGAGGCCATAACCCTGATGCTGAGGCGCACGAGGAGTCTCAGGCTGGCGATCGACATGGGTGACCATGTCCTGAGTTCGCCGAGGATACGCAAGCTGTGGGTGACCGAGGACGTCTTCGGTAGGGCGTGGAAGTTGTTCAAATCCCAGAAGAGACCGATGAGCTTCACGGACTGCACCTCCCTTGCGCTCATGGAGAAGAACGGAATTGGAAAAATCGCGAGCTTTGACTCCGACTTTGACGGGTTGGTCGAGAGGATGGGTTAACATGCTGCGGTCCGGATATGAATTCCCGCACCTGTGGCGGTTCACTCAGGACGGCTCACAGAACTCTTAAGGGCACGGGTAGACCCTATTTTTACGGTGAAACATGCACCCATCCAGAGACATAATCGGCACGAAGGGCGACGCTCTGAAGGGAAGGAAAATAGCCCTCTGCGTCACAGGAAGCGTCGCGGCTGTCAGGGCACCCGATATAGCAAGGGAGCTCATGCGCTTGGGGGCTGAAGTGAGGGCGTGCATGAGCGAGGGCGCCGAGAGCCTGATAACCCCAGATCTCATGCACTGGGCAACAGCGAACGAGGTGGTCACGCGCCTCAGCGGAAGGGTGGAGCACGTGGAGCTCGCTGAGTGGGCGGACCTTGTGCTCGTTGCCCCGGCAACCGCCAACACCGTCGGCAAGATCGCATGGGCGGTGGACGACACGCCCGTGACCTCCGTGGTGTCTGTGGCCCTCGGGCTCAGGAAGCCGGTCGTGGTGGTCCCCGCGATGCACGGGTCGATGTACGACCACGCGGGATTCCAGGAGAACCTGAAGAGGCTGGAGGGAGCCGGGATTCTGGTCATGGAGCCGGTCCTCGAGGAGGGAAAGGCGAAATTTCCGGAAGTGGACTCGGTCGTGAGGTTCGTCGTGCGTGCGCTCGGCCCCAGCGACATGGCCGGGATGAAGGTCATCATCACCGCAGGCCCAACAAGGGAGAGGATAGATCCGGTGAGGTTCATCACGAACGCCAGCTCCGGGAAAATGGGCATCGAGCTGGCCAGGGCTGCGGCCCGCAGGGGCGCTGACGTGACCCTGATCTATGGGCCGGGAACGGAGCGCCCTCCGGCTGGCGTGAGGGTCATCAGGGTCACAACAGCAGAGGAGATGAAAAGGGCAGTCGAGGAAAACCTGCCCGGCACTGCAATCCTCATAGGCGCCGCCGCTCCCCAGGACTTCACGGTCGAGAGTCCCTCCGAGAGGAAGTTGAGACATCACGAGTGCACGAGCATCAGGCTAGTCCCGGCTCCCAGGGTTATCGACGGCGTTAAGAGGATCTCCCCGCAGACCTACGCGGCGGCCTTTAAGGCGGAGTTCGGCGCGACCGGCGAACAGCTGCTGGAGGCCTGCAGGCTCAAGCTCGCAGAGGGGAACTTCGACATGGTGGTCGGCAACGACCTCGCTGAAGAGGGCTTTGGAAGTCCTACCAACCGCGTGATCATACTCACGAAAAAGACAGTGGAGAGGGCAGCTGGGACAAAGCTGGAGATAGCCGAGCTGATACTTGACATCGCGCTCAGGGAGATAGGGGGAGCATGAGGCAGGCAAGGAGGGTTGCCTTTGTCCCCGCCCACATCTCAGGCTTCTTCCAGCCCTTCATAACCGAAAACCCAGAGAGGAGCGGGTCCAGGAACTGCGGCCCCTGCCTGGAGGAGGGCGTGACGACGGAGGTTGAGGTGAGGAGGGGTGAGGGGGTCTCGCTGGAGGTGCTCGTGGACGGGAGGAGGGAGCGTGCGGAAACCACTGAGAGGGTGGCGCGGGAGATCATGTCGTGGTGCGGGGGAGGCTACAGCGTGAGGATCTCGCACAGGTGCGGGGTCCCCGTTGGAGCTGGATACGGAGCCAGCGGGGCAGGGGCGCTCGGCGCAGCCATGGCGCTCTCGGATGCGCTCGGGCTGGAAAGGCCGGTTGAGGACCTCCAGGGGGCAGCCCACAGGGCCGAGGTCATCTGCAGGACGGGGCTAGGGGACGTTGGGGCGCAGGTCATCGGCGGTCTCGTCCTCACGCTTTCCCCGGGAGCGCCGCCGCACGGGAGGTGGATGAGGATTCCCGTGCCGGAGGACATCAGGATCGTCTGCGCCACGATGGGGGAGATCCCCACGGATGAGGTGCTCGGCGATCCATCAATTATGAGGCGCGTGAGGGCGGCGGGAAAGAAGGCTTTCGAGCGGGTGAGGTCAAGTCCAACTGTGGAGGAGTTCCTGAGCGCGTCCAGGGGCTTCATGGAGGAGACAGGCCTAGCCGATGATGATGTTGAGGAGCTTGTTGAGGTCGCGGAGGGAGCGGGCGCCATGGGTGCCAGCCAGGCGATGCTGGGCAGATCTATCTTCGCCTTCTGCAGGTCTTCCTCTGCGAGGCGCGTGATGGAGGAGATCCGCAAGAGGAGGGATGTCCCCTACTTGACCGTCACGCGAGTCAGGGAACGCGGCGCGGAGCTCGCGCGTTAAAATGTCTCCTCGTGCGTGACCTCGTCCAGGCCGCGCCTCGGGGGCATCCCCGGCTTCTCAGCCGGCTTTCCAACGGGGATCATGGCAACCGGCCTGACATCCCTGGGAGCGCCTATTGCCCTCGCTGCCATTTCCTCGTCAAAGGCCCCCACCCAGCACGTGCCGTATCCCAGGGAGTATGCGGTCAGAAGCATGTTCTGAACCGCTGCCGCGGTGTCCTGTATGCAGTAGAGCTCTGCGCCTCTCCTTCCATATCTTCCCGAGGTGCGCGGGATGTTCGCGCAAACAACGATCACAACAGGTGCTTCCACTAGGAACTCCTGCCCATGGGCCGCCGCCGATAACATCTCCCTCCGCCTTCTGTCCCTAACCACAACGAACTCCCACGGCTGGCAGTTTCCCGCGCTGGGAGCGTGGATTCCCGCCTCAATGATCCTCCTCAGGTCCGCCTCAGGTACCGGGTCCCGAAGATACGACCTGATGCTTCTCCTTCCCCTTATGGCGTGAGAGAGCTCCATCTCCTCCCACCTGCCTTTTAAGCGCTGCCCCCTAAATCATTTTGGTAGGATGCCAGAGCTTTCCTCGCTTGACTGGATAGTGCTTAAGGCCGCGGAGCTCCTCGAGGACAAGGTGAAGGACCAGCCCCTCACCTACAGGGATGTCGAGATAGCATTCGAGATGTTCGCCTCCCCAAGGCTGAAAACGCTGCAGGAGAAGTCCGAGCTGCCCACTAGCTGGGAGCAGGCGAAGGACTTCGTGATGATGAAGCTCCGGGAGAGGGCGAAGCAGCTGAACTCCGAGACCTGGAAGAAGCCGGAGCTGAGCCTGCGGTAAGGTTAAAGCCCGCTGCGATGAGTTTTCCGGGGCGTGGGAGCGTGAAGTTCTACATAACCACCCCGATATACTACATAAACGCGGTCCCCCACATCGGGCACGCCTACACCACGGTGGCGGCTGATGCGCTCGCCAGGTGGCACAGGCTGAGGGGGGATGAGGTATTCTTCCTGACCGGCCTGGACGAGAACTCGGAGAAGACCGTGGAGGCTGCGAGGGAGCAGGCCTACTCAGACATCAGGGCCTACGCCGACTTCATGGCAGATGTGTGGAGGAAGGCCTGGAGGGTCCTGGAAATAAGCTATGACGACTTCATAAGGACGACCGAGGAGAGGCACAGGAATAACGTCCACGAGCTGCTCGAGAGGGTGAGGAGGGCCGGGGACATATACAAGGGGACCTACGAGGGGCTATACTGCGACGGGTGCGAGGCCTATCTGACTGAGAGCGACCTCGTTGACGGGAAGTGTTCCCTCCACGAAAAGGAGCCTAGGAAGGTGAGGGAGGAGAACTACTTCTTCAGGCTCTCCAGGTATGCAGATGCCGTTCTCAGGCATATAGAGGAGAACCCTGACTTCATCCGGCCGGAGGCGCGCAGGAACGAGGTGCTCAGTTTCCTGAGGTCCGGGCTGAAGGACGTGAGCATAAGCAGGAGGGGGGCCGGGTGGGGGATAGAGTTCCCGGGTGATCCCTCGCACATTGTGTGGGTGTGGTTCGACGCCCTCTGCAACTATCTCTCCCCCAGGGAGCACTGGCCTGCGGACCTCCACATAATAGCCAAGGACATCCTGAGGTTCCACTGCGTGATCTGGCCCGCCATGCTTCTCTCCGCCGGATATCCCCTCCCAAGGAGCATATTTGCGCACGGCTTCCTCACCATAGATGGGAAGAAGATAAGCAAGTCGCTCGGAAACGTGATCGACCCCGTCTACCTCGCCGAGGAGTACACTTCCGATGCCGTGAGGTATTACCTGCTGAGGGAGATATCCTTTGGCCAGGACGGAGACTTTTCCGAGGAGGGACTGAGGAGGAGGCTGAACGACGAGCTCGCGGACATCTTCGGCAACTTCATTCACAGGGTCCTGACCTTCACAAGGGACAGGTTCGGGGGGAAGCTGCCGGATGGAGAGCACGATCCTGAAGTGGAGAAAAGGGCCGCGGAGAGCGTGGAGAAAATTGAGGGGCTGATGGAGAGCCTTAAGATATCGCAGGCGCTGGAGGAGGTGATCTCCCTCGCAAAGTTTGGCAATGAATACTTCCAGGCGAACAGGCCATGGGAGGCCATAAAATCCAACCCAGCGGGAGCCGCCCGGTGCATACTGACCTGCGCAAACCTGGTGAAGACCCTTTGCGTGCTGGTGAGCCCCTTCATGCCTTCCGCTTCCAGGAACCTGGCACAACAGCTGCGCATCGAGGTGAAGAGCTGGGAGCAGGCGAAGAGATTCGACCTGAAAGGGGGACACCGGATAGGCGAGCCGAAGCCCCTTTTCACAAAGGTTCAGGGGAGGAGGAACAACCCGGGAACTGAGATCACTCTGGAGGAGTTCAGGAGGATGGACATGAGGGTTTGTGAGGTCGTGGATGCGGTCAGGGTCGAGGGCTCTAAGAGGCTGCTCAGGCTCGTGCTTGACACCGGGTCCGGGAGGAGAACCGTGGTGGCCGGGATAGGGGAGAGGTATTCCCCCGAGGAGCTCGTGGGAAGGAAGGTGGTCGCAGTTCTTAACATGAAGCCGGTCAAGCTGATGGGGGTATTGTCTGAGGGGATGATCCTCGCTGCAGAGGACGGTAAGGAGATGTCGATTCTTTCGCCGGACAGGGACGTCAGCCCGGGATCCAGGGTGAGTTAGGTTGCTGAAGCTCGACCTGCACGTCCACACCTCCCACTCCATCGATGGCATGTTCTCCGTGCGGGAGATGGTGGAATCCGCCAGGAGGAAGGGATTGAGCGGGATAGCGATAGCCGACCACAACACCACATCTGGGCTGAGGGAGGCAATGGAGCTCTCGAGCAGGGACTTCCTGGTCATACCTGGTGCGGAGGTCTCGAGCGGTGGCGCGCACGTGGTGGCGCTCGGGATAGAGGAGGACATAGAGAGGGGCCTGCCGCTCAGCAAAACAGTTGAGACCATAAGGAGGCGGGGGGGCGTGGCGATCCTCGCCCATCCCTTCGTCCCGGGCAGGAACCCCAACGCGGTGAGGGAGGCGAAGTTCGATGCCATAGAGGTGCTGAACTCAAGGGCCTTCTTCCTCAGCAACCCGCTCGCAAGGAGGTATGCGGAGGGGAACGGGATGACAGCGGTTGCCGGCTCTGATGCCCATCACGCGGATGACGTTGGAACGGCATACACGTGCGTGGACTGCAGGCCGGACGTGGATGATGTTCTCAGGGAAATAAGGGAGGGCAGGACGAAGATAGGCGGCAGGGCCCTCTCGTTTCCAACGCTTCTCTGGAGATTCGTGCAAAGGACCTTCTCAAGAAGATGAGCGGGAGGGGGACGCGGGCAGAGCCCGCGCCCCTTCCTGCACCCCTTTGGAGGCTGGACCGAGGAGGTGGGGGTGAACGCGATTACTTCTTCTTATACTCCAGCAGGCCCTTGAATCCTACCTCCCTCATAACCCAGTCGTGCACCATTTTTCTGACGACCTCGCTGCGGTTCGTCCCGTATCCGGCGCTTATGAGGTCGTCAATGATCCTGAGATAGATGCCGTCAACAAAGACCCGGATCTCCTCTTTTTTCTCCACAACCCCCCCTCCTCATACCCTACAGTTAAATGACATCCATACTACAGCTAAACTGCACTTAGTATTTAAAGGTTGCGGCATCCGGAGAATCAGCATGGCATTTATTTTGCCTATATTGTAAATTTATCGGATTTTATTGTAAGAAAATATGTTTCTACAATTTAAATTATTTTTTAATGGAAATACGGATATAATATATCCTTTTCATGCTCAAGGATGAAAACCGCCTCCCTCCCGAACCCTAATAACTCCCGCCGAGAAGTAATACTGGTGACCATGGAGCCTTTCCTCGCCCGTGTGCTGAGTCGGATCAAGCCCACCCCGGCTGAGAGGAGGAGGGCCGCCGCTGTAGCGGATGATGTGGTTGAGAGGGTGAACAGAAAGTGCGCAGAGCTCGGGGTGAATGCTGAGGCAATGCTGTTGGGTTCGATCGCGAGGGGAACATGGCTGAGGGACGAGAAGGACATCGACGTCTTCATACTCTTTCCGGAGCACCTCTCGAGGGAGGAACTGGAGAAGCAGGGGATGGGCGTCGCGAAGGCCGTGGCGGGAAGGTCCGGAGTGGAGAGGTACGCGGAGCATCCCTACGTGAGCATGAGGCACAGGGGCTTCGACGTCGACCTCGTCCCATGCTACGACGTCAAGGATCCGGGGAGGATAAAGAGCGCGGTTGACAGGACTCCCCATCATCAGCGCTACATCCAGGCAAGGTTGACCGGGTCCATGGTAGACGAGATACTGCTCACAAAGGCATTCATGCGCGGCATAGGGGTCTATGGCGCCGAGCTCAGGATCCAGGGATTCTCAGGGTACCTGTGTGAACTCCTCACGCTGCACTACGGATCCTTCAGGAGCCTGGTGGAAGCCGGGAGCGGCTGGGGGCCGGAGACCGTGATAGACCCAGAGAAGAGGTATGCGGATCAGTCAGAGCCCAGGCTGATGTTCAGAGGGAGCCCGCTGATAGTCATCGACCCCACTGACCAGAATCGCAACGTGGCAGCAGCGGTCTCCATGCAGAGCTTTGCCACGTTTGTGAGGGCATGCCAGGACTTTCTGAGGGTGCCCGGGGAGAGATTCTTCTTCCCGAAAAAGGCCGCGCTCATGGGCCGCTCGCGCATCCTGAGGGTTGTCAGGGAGAGGGGCACTAAGCTCATCTTCCTCGTCTTCAGGTCTCCAGAAGTCGTCCCGGATGTTCTCTACCCCCAGCTCAGGAGGACAGAGAGGGCGATACTCAACAGGCTTGCCCAGGAGGGATACCAGGTGGTGAGGAGCGACGTGTGGGCGAATTCGAGGGCTGTGCTTGTGTTCGAGCTCACGGACCTCAGGCTTCCGAGGATGAGGACGAGGGTCGGCCCGCCGGTGCCATATCCCGGGGAGGAATTCGTGAAGGAGCACATGGGGTCAAAGAACAGGCTGGCCGGGCCGTTCGTGGACCGGGCCGGCAGGCTGGTTTTTGAGATGAAGAGGGAAGAGGGCGACGCGATTCGGGCGATACGGAGCGCAGTAGCCGATTCGAGAAGCCTCGGCAGGAACATCGCAAGGAGCATTCAGGAGGGATATGAGATACTTGATGAGAGGTCATCAGGGAGGCTGCTGAGGGAGAAGGGTTTCAGGGAGTTCATCTCGGAGTACCTCACCAGGTGCCTTCCGTGGTACAGGTGAGGTCAGAGCATCGTTTCAGCAACAGTGGTGTAGATGGGCCCACGTGGCGTGAGCGTGCTCTGCTTCAGCACGACGGATCTAACCTCCGTGCTTCCAAAGTCCATGCCTGACATTGACCTCACCTCCGCAGCCAGCCTCTCCTTTCCCCTGGGAGATCTCACCCTCGCCAGGGTGATGTGGGGCACGAAATCCCTCTCCCGCTCAAATCCAAGCGCTTGCAGCTCCGCGTCCAGAGACCTCTGAATCTCAACTATCCTCTCAGATCCCGTGCCGACCCCTGCCCAGATCACCCGCACGTGCCTGAGATCCGGAAAAACTCCGATCCCCCTCACTCCTGCCGGGAAGATCCCCCTTCCGGAGGCCGAGCGATCGATGGCCGCAGATATGTCGCCTATCCTCTCCTCGCTCACCTCCCCCAGGAACTTGAGCGTGAGATGTATGTTCTCTGGCTCCACGGGCTTGATGTCCGCGCCGGTGGCCTTCAGCCTCTCCTGTGCCCTCACAAGCTCCCTTCTCACGTCGTCGCTGACCTCGATCGCTATGAAGAGCCTCAACCTCTCACCTCGAATCTCACAGCTCTCGGGAGATCGCGCACGCTTTCTATAACGGCATCAGGACCATATTTCTCCAGCAGTTCCCTGCGCATCTTGCCGGTGAGCACCGCCACGGTTCTGGCTCCTATTGCCCTGCCGTCCCTTATGTCGTTCCAGTAATCCCCGACCACCACGAGCTCGGCAGGAGGCATCCCGAGCCTCTCAGCAGCCAGCCTCATGATCTCGACCTTGGAAAAATGATGTCCCCGCTCCAGCTCCCCCACGACATCGTGTGCGGTGGCGATCGCCCTCACATAACCTCCTACCCCGAGCCTGTTCAGCTCTTCCCTCAGCCTCTCAGCCGGAACTATGCAGCTGGTCATTACGGCGATCGGCACCCCTCTGGAGTGCAGATCCTCAAGGACCTCCTTAACACCAGGGATCAGGACGGACTTAGGATCCTCCTCCCTGTATCTCCTCAGGAACTCCATCCAGAATGAGTGCAGCTCGGCCTCCCTGTCGGCAGCGCCGGGAGGGGCAACGAGATCGTCAAGCTCATCTGCCAGATACGCCCTCCAGAACTCCTCCCTGCCAAGGTTTTTCCCCCTCTTCTCCGCCAGCATGCGGCTGAAGAGCTCAAAGTACCTCTCGAGGGTGTCCACGAGCGTGCAGTCAAGGTCGAACATCACCCCTCTCGCCCTTATCAAGCGTTCACCACCCAAACTTCCTCAGGACATTATTTAATAGCGCCGGGATAATGGTAACGAGGGATCTGGGTTGAAGGCCATCTGTCTCCTCTCGGGCGGTCCGGACAGCGCGGTCGCCGCGGCCCTGGCAAGGAGAGAGGGATATGAGATATACTGCCTTTCGTTCGACTACGGGCAGAGGGCAAGAAGGGAGCTGGAGAGCGCGAGGAAGATCGCAAGGTCTCTCGGCGCGAGGGAGCACAGGATAGTGGACCTCTCCTCCATGAAGGAGATCCTGGGGAGAGGGGTGACCCCCCTCGTGGATGGAAGGATGGGCATGCCGGAAAAGTTTGAGAAGAGCCTGATAGTGCCCTTCAGGAACGGGATCATGCTTGCGGTGGCAGCCGGGCATGCCGTCGCGATTGGAGCCAGCGCGGTGTTCTACGGAGCTCAGGGGGACGATGCTGCTTTCTACCCTGACTGCAGGGATAGCTTCGCGAGGGCCATGGAGAAGGCGATTGGGGAGGGAACTGGAGAGAAGATAAAGGTTGTGAATCCGCTGGTGAGGATGAAAAAGTCCCAGGTGATAAGGCTCGCTGACGAGCTGGGCGTGCCGCTGGAGGAAACATGGAGCTGCTATCTGGACGGAAGGCTGCACTGCGGGAGGTGCGAGTCCTGCAGGAACAGGAAGAGGGCATTTGAGGAGGCCGGCATCAGGGATCCCACAAAATATCTGGAGTGACCTCTTTGTCCAAAGGAGGATCGCGTGCGCATGCCCTAACCTCCTTGGACGGGGAAGTGATGCGCCACCGGCGGCGGTTGAGGCCGGCTATCCCACGAGGTTGGTGACCTCTCTCCTCCATCTGCACCACTCACAGTCATCCGATGAGGGAGGAGGCTCCTTCATGTCAATTATCTTCCTCGCCAGGCCAAGGATACCCGGAATTCTTTCAGGCTCAACCCTCACGTAAACCGGCTTTATGTCAAAGGGGATCCTCCCGTCGGCGATGTCGCCGTTAACCGGCATAAAGTGCAGGAGCACTCCCTTGGAAACCGGGGCGAGGCCGTTTTTCTCGAGAAGGTAGGCATAGCCGTCCAGCTGCAGCTTGTAGTTCTCGTTGACCTCCTCTTTCGGAGATGAGACCTTGTAGTCCACCACCACGTAGCTCCCATCCTTCTCCCTCAGAAACGCGTCAAGCCTGCCCTTCAGGACCAGGCCGCTCTCCGGATCCCTCGCGGATAAACTTCTGGGCCCAAGGAATGTTCCTTTCACCGGAAACCACGAGGGGAGCTCGTCCCTGTTCATGAACCTCTCCATGAAGCTCTTGATCACAGAGTCCATCCTGTTCAGTATCGCCGGGAGGGGATAGCTCGGCGGATCGAGCCTGTTCCTGCTGAGCCAGTAGCAGAGAGGACAGCCCCGGACCTCTGCGAGCTCAGTCACCGATATCTCTATGTTCTCGGCCGTGTTACTCCCATCAAACTTTTCCCCGCAGATTTAAGAATATGGCCGCCCACCCGCGCATTTCTCCCTATATATGATGCCCCCTCGCAACCGGAGAGCGGGCGGTGGTCCTCGTCCACTATCAGACCATGGAGGAGGTTGGTCCGGGGGAGCTTCGGACGCTGAGGGGGCTGGTGAAACATCTCAGAAGATTCGGAGTTAACATGAGGCTGTGGAGGAAGTCAGACCTGCTCTGCGGGCTCAGGCCAGCTGGCGCGCGGTGGGGCCACGTAAGGGCGAGGTGCGAGGAGGAGATAC
Organism: Hadarchaeales archaeon (SeqCode); assembly: GCA_038851565.1. Taxonomy (GTDB): domain Archaea; phylum Hadarchaeota; class Hadarchaeia; order Hadarchaeales; family Hadarchaeaceae; genus JAWCKV01. Next base: position 12,307 of record JAWCKV010000007.1, read on the forward strand.
GCAGGACCATAGCCGCGATATCCTTGTTATCGAGGGCGCTCCCGGGGATAACTTGGAGCGTCTACGTCGAGGGCAACGGTGGAGAGCTCATGCTGAGGAACGGAAGGTGCGTGGCTCTGCGGTAAGGTTAAAACCGCTCCAAAATAGTGAATCTGAGGTCCATGAGGCTCACACCCGAGGAGGAGAGGCGCATAATATCCAGGCTCCTCATCGCCGCGGGCGCGAACGAGGAGGAGGCCAAGACCGTGGCGGATGTGCTGACTGAGGGCGATCTGCGGGGCCTTTCGTCACACGGGATTCTCCGCCTTCCGTACATCCTGAGGGCGATGAGGCGGGGCACGATCATCGGGAACGCCAAACTCAGGATAGTGAGGGAAACTCCAGGGACCGCACTGATCGACGGGGGCCACGGACTCGGACACTACGTCGCGAGGAGGGGAATGGAGATCGCGATCGAGAAGGCAAAGGGGCAGGGTATAGGGGCGGTTGGCATCTTCAACACCAACCACTTCGGCATTGCTGGGTACTATGCCGAGATGGCGATTAGGGAGGGCCTGGTGGGCATGGTGGCGACAACCACCGATGCCCTCGTACACCCCTGGGGAGGCGTTGAGCCGCTTCTGGGAACAAACGCTCTTGCGATAGGCCTCCCCACCGATCCTCCGGTTCTGCTCGACATGGCGATGAGCGTAGCCGCCAGGGGAAAGCTAGTGGACGCTGCAAGGAGAGGACAGAAGATACCTGAGGGATGGGCGATAGATTCAGAGGGGAGGATGACCACGGACCCCGAGAGGGCGCTCAAGGGTGCGCTCAGTCCGTTTGGAGGCGCCAAGGGGTACGCTCTGGCGTTTGTTCTCGAGCTCCTGGCCGGGCCCCTGGTTGGTGCAGCTGCGGGGAGGGATGTCGTTGGCACGCTGGAGCCGGTGGAGGGATTCTCTACCAAGGGGGACCTCATGATAGCAATAGATGCTTCGGCGTTCGTCCCCCTGGAGGAGTTCCGCTCCCGGGCAAGGAAGTTCATAGACGAGGTGAAGGGATCGAAAAAGGCACCGGGTGTGCAGGAGATCATGATTCCAGGGGAGCCCGAGATGAGGACAAGGGAGAAGAACATGCGTGAGGGCGTGGAGATTGCGGACGCAGTGTGGGCAGAGCTGAGGGAGATCGCGGGCGGGCTTGGCGTCAGGCTTTGAGATTCCACGGTTTCCTCAGATATGAGATCAGTCCCCTCGGGAGCAGGGGCTTGTCACCGACCAGCGGATATGCGTAGGGCAGCACGACTGAATGTCCCGGCCCGAGTTCCACCTCAACGCCCACCTTGACCGGTATGTCCTCCAGCCGTTTTCCCTCCCACACCAGCTTCGCCACGTACGCCGCCCCGTCAATGGAGAACTGATGCGGTCCAATGTTCCTGACCGCAGCGCCCTTGGCCAGCCTCGTCAACATCATGCCGGTTCTGCCCTGCGGCGGATCATCCCCAAGTATTCCTCCGATGACCACCGCCCGTTTTTGCTCCAGATCGCGAAAATCTAGCTCCATCTCGGCGAGGGGATCTAGGATCACAAGATCGCGCGGCCTGAAAGCCCTGAAAGCGCGCTCCCTCCTCACCTTTGCTATTGTGCTCAGCCGGGCCCTCTCCCCCGGGCTCCGCACATTTGTTATCAGGAGGTTCTCGCGTCCCACAATCCTGGAGGCGCTGGAGTATTCCATCAGAAGCCAATCGCTCAGCCTGGGCTCGAGGTGCTCTATCACGAAGAGCAATCAGTTTCACCTCAGCTTCCTCATCAGGGCATCAGCTGCCACCTGAAGCGGGCTCAGGACATCTGTGGCCCACGGCATATAGCAGTGCTCCATTTCTCTGAGTTCCTCCGGACCAGCCCTCCTCACGATGGCAAAGGAGAGGAGGTCGATCATCTCCGCCACCCCGGATCTTCCGATTACCTGCCCTCCCACCAAATTCCCTCTGCCCGCCTCCGCTGTGAGTTTCACCATGACGCTGGCCGAGCCGGGCACATAGGAGGGCCTGTCCGCGACCCTTATCCTCGTGGAGACAGTTTTGATGGATCTCTGCTCGGCGGCCGAGGAAGTGAACCCTGTGGAGCCTATGAGGATGCTGTCGGCCCTTATGAGCGTGGAGTTCAGCACGCCGCCGAAGGTTGCCTTCCCCCCAGCCGCGTTGATTCCGGCCACCCTCCCCATGCCGGCCGCGGTGCTCGCCAAGAAAGATGTGGTTGGCTCACCGGTCACCGCGTTCACGGTCTCCGCGCACTCGCCCGCTGCGAAGACGTCATGGGCGCTGGTCCGCATCCTTTTATCAACCCTGATGCCACCCGTCCTTCCTATCTTTATCCCGGAATCCCTGGCAAGCTCGGAGTTTGGCACCACACCGACTGCCATTATCACGATTTCCGCGGGATGCTCTCTCTCGCCCGAGATCACGGCACGCACAGAGCGCTCTCCCCTGATCTCTGAGACCCTGCTCCCGCACGCAACCTCAACACCTGCCTCCTCCAGCCTATTCTCCACGACCTCAGCCATGTCCTCGTCGAGAACCGTGGGGAGCACATATGGCATCTGTTCAAAAAGCACAACCTGGAGCCCCCTCCTGCGGAGGGAAAGCGCGACCTCCACCCCTATGGCACCTCCGCCTATCACGGCTGCCCTCCTTGCCCCCGAAACGCCTTTCAGGATTGCCTCGCAGTCCTCTATTGTCCTGACGGTATGGACTCCATCCAGATCGCTCCCCGGTATCCTGAGCCTCACAGGGATGCCCCCTGTTGCCAGTATGAGCGAGTCGTACGGAATCTCCCTCTCCCTGCCGCTCTCCTGCTCCCTGAGCCTCAGTACCCTCGAGCCTGTGTCTATGCCGGTTGTCTCGGCTCCACAGATGATTTCAACGCCCGGTGGGGGGGACCCGTGCACGAGGTCCCTGGGCTTTACGACCCCCTCGATCGCCAGGGGAATGCCGCACGGATGGTAAAGGCCGTAAGGTCTCCTCTCAACTATGGTGACCTCAGCCCCTCTGCAGGTCATCCTGGCAAAGGAAGCTGCGGTGAAACCCGCGCTCTGGCTTCCCACTACCACTATCCGGGTCAAGAGCGAACCTTCGTGAGCATTTCCACTACTGGAAGCTTTTCGCCCGAGAGGAAGCTTATGCACGCGCCTCCTCCGGTGCTGACGTGTCCCATCCTTTCCGCAAGGCCCGATGCCTCAGCCGCTGCCACCATGTGTCCCCCTCCCACAACCGTGAAGGCACCGGATCTAGCCATGGCCTCCAGCACCCCGAAAGTCCCCCTCTCGTATCCCTTCTTCTCAAAAACCCCGAGGGGACCGTTTGCGACCACGGTCCTGGCCCCGGCGATTATCTCTGAATATCTACTCACGGTCCTGCTGCCGATGTCCTGGACCAGATGCTGAGTGGGAAGATCATCAACCGAGATCTCGGAGGGCGTGCCGTCTCTGTTCACCACCACGTCAACTGGGGTCACTATCCTGTCCCCGTACTGCGAGAGGAGTTTTTTCGCCCTGTCGATCTCCTTGTCGAATCCCTTATCCGCGAGCACCTTCATGTTGTTCTCCCCTATGTTGACCCCCTTCGCTGCGAGAAAGGCCTGTGAGAGGAGTCCGCCGGTGAGCACCTTGTCGGCGATCCCCCTGCCCAGTATGTTCTCGATCATAACCATCGAGTCCTTTGCCTTCCCCCCGCCAAGCACGTACACGCATGGCCTCTCCGGGTTGAGCGCCCTTCCCAGTCCCCTCAGCTCCCTCTCCATCAGGCGGCCCGCATAGGTCGGCAGGACGGCGCCAAAGCCGACCAGTGAGGGCTGATCCCTGTGGGCAGCACCAAATGCATCGTTCACGAAGATGTCTGCCACGCTGGATAGCTTCTTCACCAGAAAGGTCTTCGCCATTTCCTCGGGGCTGCCCTTCAGCGATTCCTCAGCGCAGAACCTCACGTTCTCGAGGAGCAACACCTCTCCAGGTTTGAGCGACCTTATGGCGGAGAGGGCGGATGGTCCGAATACGTCCTCCACGTACTTCACGTCAAGTCCCGTGGCCTCCCTCATCTTCTTCGCGTGTTTTTCTAGGGTGGTGAAGTCCTCGTCTCCAGGTCTCCCCTGGTGGGCGAGTATCACGACCTTCGCGCCCTTTGACGCCAGCTCCCTTATCGTCGGGGCGCATTCCCTGATCCTCTTGTCGTCCAGTATCTCGCCCGTTGATGGATCTATGGGCGAGTTGATGTCCACCCTGAGCAGAACGGTCTTTCCCTTAACATCAACGTCGTCGAGCGTCGGGAATCTCATTTCATCCCCTTCACTTCATGGACTCGGCTATCTTATTGGTCAGATCCACAAGCCTGCAGGAGTAGCCCCACTCGTTGTCGTACCATGCCACGACCTTGACCAGGTTGCCGCCTATGACCGTGGTCAGAGCGGTGTCCACTATGCAGGAATAGGGATCTCCTATGAAGTCGCTTGATACGAGCGGCTTGTCCTCGCACCTCAGTATTCCCCTAAGCCTTCCTTTCTCGGCCTCCCTGAATGCCGCGTTCACGTCCTCGGCTGTGGTCGGTCTGGAAAGGAGGGCAACGAAGTCAACCACCGATACGTCTGGCACCGGAACCCTGAGCGCTATGCCGTGCATCCTCCCCTTCGCGCTTGGGATCACCTCTCCCAGCGCCTTTGCGGCCCCGGTGGTTGTCGGTATTATCGAAAGCCCGGCAGCCCTTGCTCTCCTCAGGTCCTTGTGCATCAGGTCAAGAACCCTCTGGTCGTTAGTGTAAGCGTGCGTGGTCGTCATCAATCCCTTCTCTATCCCGAACTTCTCGTCCAGCACGCTGACTACCGGGGCGAGGCAGTTCGTGGTACAGGAGCCCATGGAGATTATCGTGTGCTTTCCTGGATCGTACAGGTAATCGTTGACCCCCAGCACCAGGGTTATGTCAGGGTCCTTTGCCGGAGCGCTTATCAGGACCTTCTTAGCCCCGGCCTGCAGGTGCTTCGATGCCCCCTCTCTGTCCGTGAACACCCCGGTGGACTCTATGACGAGGTCCACCCCCATCTCCCTCCAGGGAAGTTTGGCGGGATCCTTCTCGGAGCACAGCCTCATACTCTCATTGTTGACGACCAGAGCCCCCTCCTCCGCTTTTACATCGGCATCCAGCGTCCTGAAGACGGAGTCGTACTTCAATAGGTGTGCCAGCGTCTTCGCGTCCGTGAGGTCGTTTATGGCCACGACCTGAAACTTCCTTGGCCTTGAGAGCGAAGCCCTGTAGAACAGCCTTCCGATCCTCCCGAAGCCGTTTATCGCCACTTTCATCAAATCACTCCTAAATGGTTGAGATGCGGGGTTTATTTAAGTCTTTTGGGCTTACAGTTTTGTTCCATTTTTAATACGCGTCACTTAATTGAGAAGGTATAAAAACAGGGACAGGGGAATGGAAGAAGGGATGTGGATGAACACGGAGGGAATCATGGCATTGATGGTTCTTGCAAGGGAAGGGGGTCGGGGCGGGGAGGTGTCGCTTTCCCTTGGTCAGCTCGCGAAGCACCTTGGCGTCTCTAAGCAGACCGCCTCCCGGAGGCTTGAGGAGCTGGAGAGGGAGAGGATGATCACCAGAAAAACAGGCCCGAAGGGGCAGGTCATCAGGATCTCTTCAACTGGAATGGCAGCCCTTCGTGGGCTTTACAGGGAACTTGAGAAGATCCTGGAGGCTGAAACGCGTCCGATTGAGCTATCCGGAACTGTGATAACTGGACTGGGGGAGGGAGGGTATTACCTCTCCCGGGAGGGGTACGCAAAACAGCTGGAGGAGAAGCTGGGCTTCAGGCCATATCCGGGCACCCTGGACATAAAGCTGGATGAAAAATCGCTTCACATGAGAGAAGTCCTGCTCCGAATGCCCATGGGTGAGGTCAAGGGATTCAGGACCAAGGAAAGGGAGTTCGGCCCGGTGAGGTTCGTCAAGGCAAAGATAGATGGAAGAGATGCTGCCATCCTGTTTCCAGAGCGAACACACCATTCCGATGTGATAGAGGTGATAGCTCAGGTGAACCTTAGAAGGGCCCTGGGGCTGGAGGACGGATCGCGCGTGAAGGTGGTGGTGGGATGAGGGTGAGGAGAGCTGCTTCGGATCTATCATCCGGAAAATTCGTGCTGCTGCACGACTCGGACGGAAGGGAGAACGAGGTGGACATGGTGATGGGAGCGGAGTTCGTCCAGCCGGGGCATGTGGCGAGGATGAGGCTGGAGGCGGGAGGGCTCATATGTGTCGCGCTTCACCCCGTCATCGCTAAGAACATTGGAGTCCCATATCTCGCCGATGTCTACGCAACCTGCTCAGACAGGTTTGAGGCCTTCGGCGTGGTAACACCGGACGACATCCCCTACGATGAAAAGTCCGCCTTCTCCATCTCAGTTAATCATAGGAAGACCTTCACTGGAATCACAGATGAGGACAGGTCGCTCACAATAAGAGAGCTTGGAAGGCTGGGGGCAAAGGCGATGCGGGGAAAATGTGTTGAGGAGCTGGGGAAAAACTTCAGAAGCCCTGGGCATGTGCCGCTCCTCAGGGCAGCAGACGGACTTCTCGACGCGCGGAGGGGACACACGGAGCTCTCGGTTTTCCTCGCGGAGCTGGCGGGCATAACTCCGGTGGTCGTACTGTGCGAGATGCTGGACGCATCCACTGGAAGGGCTCTCTCAGTTGAGAGGGCGAGGATGTATGCGGAAGAGCACGGGCTGGCCCTTGTTGATGGATCTGAGATAGTGGATGAGTTCAGGAGGAGGACGGTGGAATGAAGAGGGTCGGCATTGTCGATACCACGTTCGCGAGGTTTGACATGGCTTCGGCGGCCATGGACGAGCTCAGGGGGCTGTGCAGCGTGAAGTTCGAGCGCAGGACCGTGCCGGGCATAAAGGACCTTCCGGTCGAGGCCAAGAGGCTCCTCGAGGAGGGATGCGACATTGCGATGGTATTCGGAATGCCCGGCTCCAAGCCCATAGACAGGCAGTGCGCCCACGAGGCATCGCTCGGCATAATAATGGCGAAGCTCATGACGAACAAGCACATCATCGAGGTTTTTGTATTCGAGGATGAGGCGGAGAGCGAGAGGGAACTCGCGGAACTTGCCGAGAAAAGGGCACGGGAGCACGCCCGCAACGTGTACCGCTTGCTCTTCAAGCCAGAAGAGCTCACGAAAATGGCCGGCACGGGCCAGAGGGAAGGAGGCCCCGACGCCGGACCTATAAGGAGGTGAGAAAAGTGGTGAAACTGGCCATCTGTGTCAGCGAGTTCAACTTCGACATCTCAGCGCCCATGCTTGAGTTTGCAAAGAGGCACGCGGAATTCCTCGGAGCCCAGGTAGTCGCTGAGCTTCTGGTTCCAGGGGTCTACGACATGCCGCTGGCCGTGAAGAGGCTTGCCTTGAGGAGCGATGTAGATGCGGTCGTGACCCTCGGAGCCGTGATCGAGGGGGAAACACAGCACGACGAGGTCATAATGCAGCAGGCAACCAGGAAGATGATGGACATAGCTGTGGAAACCGGAAAACCCGTGGCCCTGGGAATATCTGGGCCGGGGGTCACGAGGCTGCAGGCAATGGAGAGGGTCACGGACTACGCCAGGCGGGCAGTTGAGGCAGCTGTGAAGATGGTGAAGAGGCTGGAGAGGGTCTAGGGCCGCAGCGCTCATCACGTGAGGGGGACGAGGATCATCCTCAGGCCTATCAGGGCTATGAGGACCGCCAGCGTCCTCCTCAGCGTTAAGGCACGCACCCTCCCGGAGAGGCCTGCTCCGATCAGCCCTCCAGCCCCCCCTCCGATGGCGAGGGGGATCGCGTACTCAATTGCAACGTTTCCGAGGAGCCAGTGCGGAATGACGGCCGCAACCGTTGTTATGGCCATGCCGAACATCGCCGTGCCCGCAGAGAGGTGAATCGCCATGCCGAGGACGAGTATCATCACGAGCTCGTCCACAACTCCTCCCCCAACACCGAACATCGCGGAAACCATGCCGCTGAGAAAGCTCCCAATGACGCAGGCCCCCGCTGTGCGGGAGTTGAGCCGCAGACCTCCCCCGCTCTCCCCGGAGGCATTCCTCCTCATAAAAACGTGAATGGAGATGAAGAGAAGGAGGGCGCCGAACATGCCGGCGAGCAAGTTGGAATGAATCAGGGTTGTGAGGTATGCTCCAACGATGGCGCCCGGAACGTCCATAGTGTCGAGGAGCAGCCCAACCTTGAAGTGTACCCTCCTCTGGATGCCGTACATGATCGCGGCGGATATTGTGATGAAGGTGACCGCGAAAAGGCTGGTCCCCACGGCCCTCTGCGTTGCGAGGCCGAAGCCGAGCACGAGCACGGGGACGATCAGAGTTCCGCCCGCCAGGCCTACCATCGAGAACACTGTTGCTATCAGGAGGCCAACCGCGAACAGGAGGAGCTCAATCACCTTTCGTCATCTCCAGGTGTCCAAGGTTTTTTCCTGTCTCCAGGATCGCCCATGCCCACACCAGACACTCAAAGCTCTTCACAAGGGAACGGTTTTTCAGGAAGTGTCGGGAGTCGTCGTGATACGCCCTTATGTTCTCGAGCATTTGATCTCCCGTCCTGTCCGATGATCGAACCCTTCTCAGCGCCTCCTCCAGCTTTCTCGACCACTTTTCTATCTCGCAGGTGAGCTCCGATTCTACGCTCATGCTTCGGCCTCCGCGTCTGGTGGCACTCCTATGTTTGCCACGATCACCGGTCCGGTCACCTCTCCGCGCTCCAGCAGTCCGACCTTCATCCTGTGGAATGTTATCGTCACGTCTGCCCTGACGGTCCTCCCGCACGCCCTGCCGGTCAGGGGATCCAGCCCCGAGGGAACGTCCACGGCCACCTTGAATGCCCTGCTTCCGTTCACGAGATCTATGACGGAGGCGTATGGCTCCCCGAGCTCACCCCTTATCCCGGTCCCAAATATGGCATCGACTATCACATGGACCCCCTCCACGGCCTTTCGGAGTTCATCCATGAAGGAAGGATCGGAAACCGTGAGGAGGCGGATCGAGGACGGCATACCCGATACCACCCTGAGGTTGTGCGATGCCTCCGGCGTCTTCACGTCCTCACGCCTTCCCACGAGGAAGACCTCCACGGAAAAGCCGTACGCGGCGAGATGCCGGGCCGCCACAAGGCCATCCCCTCCGTTGTTTCCGGTGCCGCATATCACCGCCACCCTTCTTCCGGCCGGGTCCATCCTGCTCGCGATGAAATCGGCCACCGCCTTCCCTGCGTTTTCCATCAGCATCAGCCTTGAGACGCCCATTCGCTCAGCCCTCTCCTCTATCCTCCTCATCTCATCAGGAGTTATCGCCCTCACCTTACCAGGTCCTCCGGCGCCCCCGCGAAAACCCTCAGCGCCTCCGCCTCCAGAAAGTGGAGCCTTCCCGGAACCACCAGCGCGTGAGGAGGACTCCCAAAGTCGAAAGCCCTCAACGCCTTCACGGCATCTGCCTTTACCACCTGGTCGTCCCAACCTGCGCGCGCTATCCCGACCGCCAGCATCTCCTCTGAAAACGCTCCCCTCTGAAGAGAACCCTCCAGACCGAGCATGATCTCTATCGCCTCACGGATCGTCATGGCACGCCCCTCATCTGTCCGTATGTCCAGAAGGAGTAGTGTGTGCAGACCGCGCTGGAGGTTATCCGCGAGCACATCGTACGGCCTGGTGGAGGGATTGTCGGGAAACGGCACAGTTGCAGAGGGGCCAAACCTGTAGCTCTGCAGGCCTGTCAGCCCTGGCACCGCAGAGAGAACGGAGGCTGACGGTATCACCCTGGTCTCTACCCCGGCCTTCGCTGCCCTGAGCCTGAGGTCAACGTGAGTGGTTGCAACCATGGGGTCGCCTGGAACCAGAAACACCACATTTTTCGTCTTCGCCTCCTGAATCATCTCGTCTGGATTTTCCTCGACGAACTTCCTGTTCACCAGCCGCACCGGTCTTCCGATGATTTTTCCCAGGTCGTGCTCCGGAAGCATGCTCGTGTAAAGCTCGGCATAGACGGCATCCGCGCGCCTTGCGAGCTCAAGGCCCCGCAGGGATATTCCGCCCCGCCCTACTCCAAGCCCAACGAAAGTCAGCATCGCAAATACTTAATTAGGCATTCCATAAATGAATGATGGGCCCGGGCCCGTGAATGGGCAGAGCCCATCGGGAAGCTCAGTCTGGTTAGAGCGCTCGACGGCTTTGCCGGGCGAAGCTCTTAACCGAGATGTCGAGGGTTCGAATCCCTCCGGGCCCGCCAATTTTAATGGCGTACGTGCTATTTCATCCTGTGAAACTCGAGCTTGTCCTGGATGGGCGGACAAAAGCGTTCGACATCGCGCGGCTACAGCGCGCCCTGATGGAGGCGTTCAGCGGCTTCTTCGATGGAGTTCTCAGCAGGATCTCAGATATCACGGAGGGAACATACAACCCCGCAAGGGGGCAGCACGATGCTGAAATGATTCTGGCCAGGCTTCTCTCGGAGACCGGAAAGGGGAAGATCGCGCTGGGGGTGGTTGGCGTTGACATATACGTCAGGGGACTGAATTTCGTCTTTGGACTCTCCCGGCCATCCGGGAGGGCAGCGCTTATCTCCACCTTTCGCCTCAGTCCGGAGTTCTACGGCTGTGCCCCCGACGGAAGGAAGTTCGAGGAGAGGCTGATCAAGGAGGCGATTCACGAGCTCGGGCACGTGTTCGGCCTCAGGCACTGCCCGGACCGGAGATGCGTTATGCGCTTCTCCAACTCCATCATGGAGGTAGATGAGAAATCGCACGAATTCTGCGCGAGGTGCAGGAGGGCGCTGCGGCGCTAAGATCCATCCTGGCAGAGCCTACGCTCCGCTCAGCGCCTCAACGATCTTTCTGGCGAAGTCACTTGAGGCCCCTGGACCGTTGGCGGTTATAATGTTTCCATCGACCGTCACGCTCTCACCGGTGTATGTGGCACCGCCGGCCACGAGCATCGAAATGTATGCTCCGTCAAAAACCGTGGCCCTTCTGCCGTCCAGGATCCCGGCATTTGCGAGAACCACGGGCGCTATACATATTGCGCCTACCACCTTGCCCTGGTCGTCGGCTGCGGCGAGAATGGAGTGAAGTCTGGAGTTGTTGAAATATGCGCTCTCAACCCCCACGCCTCCGATCACCACAACGGCATCATAGTCAGCGGGGTTGACCTCATCTATGGAGATATCTGGAGAAACCTGAGTGTTGTACATGCCGACCGCGGTCCCCCTTGTGGCGCTCGCGACTGTGACCGAGGCCCCGGCCTCGGTGAGCACATTTCTGACGGTGGAGTACTCTGTGTCGTTGAAATCGGTGGGCGCTATCACCATCAGAATCCTTCTGCCGGGTATGGACACACTTTTCTGGGCACCGAGGAGAAAAGCGCCGGTCACGGCAGCGATGACGATCAGAACTCCCAGCACAGCGACAAGCGGTCCGAGCTTCACCAGATCCCCAACCCTTCTCTCTGATGGGATTTTATAAAATTTTACTCAGGGCGCGTCTAAAAAATTAAAATGCGGGACTGGCTCAGAAGCACCAGTCTCCGCTGTACATGTCATACATCACGGGATTCATATTCCCGCCGTACTGGCTGGCCACAAAGTCATGCGCCAGGGGCGCCGCATAGGCGAAGGCGCTCTCCACGACATTGTACGTCTGGAGCCCCGCGGTCTCTGACCCAACGAAGTAGTACGTGAAGACCCCGTTTTGCTGCGCGGAGGTGCCGTCGTAGGAGTACTCGGTCTCGCCGCATGCTGCGACCACCACGCGTCCATTGCCGTTCAGATCATCCATCCCCCCGGAGAAGCAGCTGTCGAAGATAAGCGTTATCTTCTTCGAGGAAAATGTGGATAGCTTCTGTCTCAGCTGCCCGTCCAGTATCAGGTAGAGATCCGATGAAACTATGGCCTCATCTGTGTACTCCGCGTCGCCATCGTTATAGCCATCGTACGTGCTTCCATGCCCGCTGTAGAAGATGACCACCTCCGAGTTCGGCCCCTCCCATGAGTTGAGCCAGTCCAGGGCAGCCATTATGTTCTTAGCGGTGGCGTTGCCGTCCAGCAGGAGCTTTATGTTGCCCGCTGGATAGCCCCTGGATAGGAGGTAGTTGTACATGTCCCTGGCATCGTCGTCGCAGTACTGGAGGTCGTACTGTCTTCCCCTGTAGTCTGAGATCCCTATCACGACCGCCCATTTGTCAACGGACGGGTCGGGCTGAGGCCCAGAGGGCGGCTTCGGCTTTGCCTTCGCGCCAATCACTGCACTGTCAAAGGAACCCTTTTCCTCGTATATCTCCTTTGGACCGCGGTATACTCTCATTCCGCCTGAAACGTCCATTCCGGCCGCTGAAGATCCGATGATCGCCATCACACACAGCACGGCGGCGGCACACGCCATCAGACGAATTGCTCCTTTCATCATATCCTCCAAGTTATTTCCACACTCGCCCTTTTAAAATGTCGTCTGGCGGAGCTTCAAAGGATTGAGAGGAACCCGAGATAGACAAGCGCGTTCAGGACGGTGAGGGGGCCTCCCACCCTCACAAAGTCAGCAAAGGTGAGTGTTTCCCCCCTTTTCTCGGCGCTCTGTATGATGATGACGTTGCTGGCCGCCCCCAGGATCGTGAGGTTTCCGGCTATCGTGCTGCCCGCGGCCAATGCCATGAGCTCTTTGATGGAGGAACCCGCAACAACGAGAGGCAAGAGGAGGGCCACGAGAGGAACATTTGATATAAACTGGCTGAGCAGGATGCTGATCGCCATTATGAGCGGCAGCGAGAAGGGCATGAAGCTGCCTATTGCCGATTGAATGAACCCGGTTTCCCACACGCTTTCCATGAGCACGAACATCGAGGCAAAAAACACCAGCGTTTGCCAGTCCATTTTCCTGAGGACCTCCCTTCTCCTCGGTCCCAGGATCAGCACCGGGGCAGCCGTGGCAAGGGCTATGACCGTCAGGCTAAAATCCGGACCCACGTTCAGCGCATCTAGGAGCACCTTTGCGGCTATCATGGTCCCAAGGATCGAAAGGGAGATCCTGCACGTCCTGGCCAGCCTCCGGTCCTTCAGCGGCTCCATGCGGTGCTCCAGGTCGCGGGAGCCGAACTCCCCCCTGAATGACAGCCTGAGCACCAGGTAGGCAAGGAGGAGGTTGATGACGGTGGGGATGAACAGATAACAAAAAAACGTTGTGAACGGATCTGCCACACCTCCCCTCAGGGCTATCAGCAGGTTCTGCGGGTTTCCGATCGGACTGGTAGCGCTTCCGATGGTGACTGCGAAGGCCAGAGAGAGCAGGAGCAGCTTCGGAGAGATGCGGTGCGATCTGGCCAGCAGGAGGACGATGGGCGTGCCTATTATCGCCATGGTGTCATTCATCATGAATGCAGACATCAGCCCCATGGAGAACAGTATCAGGAGCACAAGCGATTCGACTGAGCGCGCCCTTCTGAAGAGGGCATGGGAGACGCGGGAGATGTAGCCGCTCTCCTCCATGGCCTGGCTCATCGCGAACATCGCGAAGAGGAACAGCATGACACTAGGGTCTATCGCCATGAGGGCTCTCAAAGGCGAGATCTGCCCCGTGACCAGGACGGCCACGGCGCCGCCCAACATAACCTGCCATATCTGCAGCCGTAGGTTTCCAACCTGTCTGACCGCTATGAGGAGAAACACAAGCGCCAGAACCGCTATGGGAATGATCGCCATGCTTCCTGCCCTCCGGCCGCGACCCTACAATCACCGGCGTTTGAGGCGTTAATATTTACCAAAGGGAAGAAATTGTAACTGGTAGCCCCGTGGTGTAGCGGTCTGGGTCAGAGCATGTGCTGTCCCCCGTAAAAGCATCCCGGCCTTTGGAGCCGGTGACGGCGGTTCGAATCCGCCCGGGGCTACCAGTTCTACGGAATTTTCTTCCTGGGCACCACGACAAACGCGTCCTCGTTCCGGGCGATGATCCTGCCGCCGTGCTCTATTGCCCCAAAAACCTTCCACTCCCCGACCTCCGCATCCTCCGGGATCTTCACGGTTTCCATCGGCAGAAATGGGTAAACTGTCACCACGCCATCGGCAGGTATGTCGATCCTGCCCCTCCTCTCAAAGAGCATCTTTCCAGAAGGTGACTTGACGTACCACCTGTACCTGGCGCCCCTGAACTCCTTCGGCAGGTCGTTCACCACGGTGAAATCCCCGAAGAAACCAGCCCCCCGGCTGAACTCCTCCCTGGGAGGAGTCAGGATGATGTAAATCGGCGAATAGACCTTCTTGAGGGTGAAGTACCCTTTCTTCGGCCTCCTGTAGTAGTCGACCACGGACCAGGTGATAGCGGGCCAGGGATCCACAAACATGAACTGAAAGATTCCCGTGACGCCCGTGTACTTTCTCCTCCTGTAGTTCTCAACTGCGAACTTCAGAAGTTTCGACTGATACTCCTGGGAATTCCGGATGAATTCCTCAAGCGATTTTCCCATCCTCACCCTCGCCACCCTGAAGGTCTCCTCATACTGGAAGTTGTGGAATGCCCACTTCGACCAGTTCGGCGGCCAGAGGTCACCGGGTTCAAATGTTTTCCTCATGGACTCGAGGTTCATGAGCGCCTGAGCTCCAAACTCGGTGGGGCACGGACATCCGGGTATCCCGACGTACATGTGGTAATCCCCATGATACCATCCTGGGTATGGATGCTCCCTGAACTCACTTGCCAGGTGCACGTATCTGGTGTCATCCAGCTTCCTGGCGAGCCCGTAGAGGGCTAGATCGAGTTCCCTCAGGTTGAACTCCTGCGGCTCGTTGTGGCAGCACCAGACCACTATGCTGGGGTGATTGAAGAACGTGTGAATCATCTCCCTCATCATCGGGAGCGCCCTGCTCGCAACGCTGTCGTCGTAGGACCACTGCAGGGGAAAGTCCTGCCAGACGAGGATTCCCATCTCGTCTGCAACCTGATACAGCTCTTCTCTCTCAACGTGGGCGTGCACCCTGATGAAGTTCACGTTGCACTCCCTCACAAGCCTCAGGTCCCTCTCATACTTTTTCCTGTTCATCTCGGACAGCCACTGAGAGTGTATGACGTTCGTGCCCCGCGGGAAGAACCTCCTGCCGTTCATGAACCAGTTCCACCCCCTGTCCACCTTGAGCCTACGGATGCCAAACCTTCCGCGCACCCTGTCGCTCGTTCTTCCGCCTTCCCTGACCTCCACCTCAAAGAAGTACAGGTTCTGTGTCCCCTGATCCCACTGCCACCAGAGCCTGGGCCTAGGGATGGGCATGGTGAAACCCACCTCAGCCTCCCCGGGACCCAGCTTTATCACCTTCCTGGCTGTTCTCGGGCCCCACCTGAAGTTCTCGCCGCCCACGCGCAGCACCACCTCGCATGAAGTGGGCCTGCTTCCAAGGTTTCTGAGCACCACGCGGGGACGCAGGCGCGCAAGGCCCGCGTCAATCTTCTGATGTATCCTCACCGAGTCTATCTTCACCTGACCGGTGAGCACGAGCTCCACCGAGTTCCAGATGCCCCCGGTGTTCCATCTCTGTCCCTCCCTGCTCATCCCGCCCGGCCTGCAGTCGTGGTGTCCATATACCCCCTTTATTATCCTCTTGCTGTTGGGCCAGTCCTCCTCCTTTTCCCACGGGGAATCCACCTCCACCGCCAGTGTGTTCTCGTCCCTGATCATGTTTGTCACATTGAACTCAAACGGGGCGAAGTACCCCTCGTGTGAGCCGAGGTATTTGCCGTTGAGCCAGGCCCTGCAGGCGTAGTCGACGCCGTTGAAGCGTAGGGTTGCGTATCCCGGCAAGTTCCCCCGCATGTTGAATTTTCTCCTGAACCAAACCCTCCCGTGGTAGTCCCACAGGCCTCCGAGGTGCCAGTTGGTTGGGATGCGCATCGCTCCCCACTGAGAGTCATCCCAGTCCGGGCTGGAGTATCCCTCCACCCCTCTGCCGCTGCCATCTGTTCTGAATTTCCATCTCCCGTTCAGGCTCTTCAGGAAATCGGGCTCGCGGAGGAAAAACATCAGCCTACGCACCTACTGTTTGATGTAGTTCTTCCAGTTTCTCATCACCACGGCCGCACCGCCGAAAACCATCGCTATGCCGATCACTGTCAGGAGCATGGCGAACAGGGCGGGCTGCCACTCCCCGAACATCAGCGCGATCCCGGCTGCTAGGAATGCTATTCCGATAGCTATCATCGCAAAGTTGTTTTGGGGCTTGGTCTTCCACAGTTTGCTCGCTCCCGCAAATATGAGAAGGACTCCGCAGACGAACAGGGAAACACCGGCCAGGATGTTTGTGGAGCTGCTCATCATCCCTATTCCGTAGTTTATCAGAACGGCTCCGATGATGATGAGCGCGAACCCGATGACGATGAGCGCGAAGTACCTGGTTGGCTCGGGCATATAAGGCGGGGTGTACGCGACCTCAGCCATCACATCTTCCTCCACATCCGTGTTCCTATCAACTTTACAACCTGCTTTTATAAACCCCCGCCCCACAGTGCCAGCTCCAGGAAAAGCGTCATGCTGGCGGCCAGCATCACCGGGATCATGACTGCGAGACCATATCTGGAAAACGATGAGAAGGAGATCGGCAGACCCCTGTCCGCCAGGATTCCGGCCCACATCATGCCCGCCAGGGCCCCCACTAGGGTCAGATTGGCGCCGAAATTGCTTCCGGCTATCAGGGCAAGGTGCGATGCCAGCCTCTGGGGATTTTGGAGCTGGGAATTCTGCAGGGTCCTGGTGAAGATCACGACCATCGGATGATTGTTTATCATTGATGCAGCGAACGAGGAGGCGAAGCACATGACCATGACTGCGCTGAAGGCGTTGCCGAGGAAGGGGGAAATCCCGGAGGCTAGCAGGGATGTCCAGCCCGTGGACGCCAGGCTCTCCGCTATTGCGAAGAGGCCGATGAGGAAGGGCACGATCCTCCAGGGAACTTTGGAGGCTATCGCGGAGACCCGCGAACGGTGCCGAAATGCGTCCCGCAGGAAAACCGCCACTGCGAAGATGGATGGGAAAGCCCATATCGGCAGCCCCGTGAGGTCCTGTGGAAGGCTCATGAAGAAGAGGGAAAGGACCAGCATGGAGAGTCCGAATACGGCCCCCTCCCTGTCACCTAGGGCAGTCCGTGGGAGCACAAAGCCGGTCATGGTCCCGGATATGGAGCGCCTGAACATCAGCCACAGGATGGCCAGGCACACAGCGGCCGAGACCACGGACGGCAGCACCATCCACTTCGCGTGTTCCACAAAGGATATCCCGGCAGCATCGGCCGCTATGATGTTAGTCGGGTTTCCTATGTAGAGGGCCATGCCGCTTATGTTGACCGCGAAGAACTGGGAGAGGAGGAATGGCAGCGGGTTCATACCCGTGTTTCTGGCAATGTGGAGGATTATGAACGTCATGGTGAGGATTATAACGTTGTTGTCCATGAAAAAGGTCAGGATAATCGTAAGGAAAAATATGAGGAGGAAGAGCCTTCTCCCGGAGTTTCCGGCTCCCCTCGCAACCTTGAGCGAGATGTGCTCGAAGAATCCGGAATGCTCGAGGGAGATGCATATGTACGCGAGGGAGATTATGAGGATCATCACGGAGTAGGGCTTCACGTTGTCATATCCGATGAGTCCCCTCAGGATAACATCTGGACCGGCCGACAGCGTGAC